>JANNSW010000212.1:0-14004 GCA_031403055.1 Hyphomicrobiaceae bacterium
GGCCTGCATCTGTCGCTGTTGGGCGAGGAGGCGATCCGCTCGGCGTTCCCGGTGTGGCGCAATACCCAGGAGCGCGTGGAAACGGCGCTCGGCAACGAGAGCTCGGGCACCTTCGACCGGTTGCTGCTGTCGGCGGAGAAGCTGATCGCGGCCTGAGTGGGACGACTCACGCCCGCTTGCAGGTGTTGAGGCCGAGCATCGAATAGAGGGGGCAGGTGCCGAATATTCCCGTCGCCAGCGGGATCACCCCGATCCAGCCCAGGGTGGTTTGCGACTGCGCGCCGAACAAGCCGAGCGCCAAAGCGATGAGCGCGAGCCCGAGCAGCACGCGCAGGGCACGGTCGATTGTGCCGACATTGGTAGCCATGCTCATCTCCTTTGCGACGATGGTGTCGCGTATCCATAGCCGAGCAGCTGGCACCGCACCCTGATCGAGATCAACTGCTGCGGGATCGGTCTCGACTGCCGATCCCAGGACGACAGCCGGATCCGGCTGGGGCAACCAACGGCCTCACAGATCCGCCACGCTGAAGGTGTCGCACTGTTTGGGGTCGCCGGTCTCCAGGCCTGCCCGGAACCATTTTACCCGCTGTGCCGATGAGCCGTGGGTGAAGGCGTCGGGCACGACGCGGCCTTGCGTCTTCTTCTGGATCATGTCGTCGCCGATCGCGGTTGCGGCCGCGAGACCTTCCTCGACGTCGCCACGCTCGAGGAAGCCCTTCGCCTCGTTGGTGCGCGCCGCCCACACGCCCGCGTAGCAGTCGGCCTGCAGCTCCATCCGCACCTGCGCGGCGTTGCCCTCGGGCGACCCTTCGCCGACGCGGCTCTTGTAGGCCATCACCTTCTCGGCGATGCCGAGCAGGGTCTGGACATGGTGGCCGACCTCGTGCGCTATCACGTAGGCCTGGGCGAAATCGCCGGGCGCGCCGAAGCGCTGGGCCAGCTCCTCGTAGAAGACGAGGTCGATGTAGACCTTCTGGTCGAGCGGGCAATAGAAGGGGCCCATCATCGCCATGCCGGGACCGCAGGCGGTCTGGATCTGCTGGGAGAACAGCACCAGGGTCGGCGGGCTGTAGCGGCGGCCGACGGACTGGAACATCTGCCCCCAGACGTCCTCGGTATCGGCGAGCATCACCTTCACGAAAGCGGCGCCATCGTCGGTTGCCTTGATCGAGCCGCCGGGAATGCTCGTCGTCTCGTCCGTAGGCTGTTCTTTCTGCCACGGCAGATCGGGCACGTCGATGCGTGGCAATTGCTGGCCCTGATTGTCGACGCGGGGCAGCGGGAACGGCGAGTCGCCGCCCCCACCCAGGATCACGCGCGGATCGATGCCGAACAGCAGCATCAACCCGAGTGCGATCAGTATGCCGAAAATGCCGATGCCGCCCTTGCCGCCGCCCGGGATCCCGCGTCCACCGCGCGAGCCAGGGAATGGAAATGGAAAGCCTCCGCCGCTGCCCTGGCCTTCCTCGCTGCGCCGATCCTCGACGTTCTCGCTTTCGCGCCGGCCACGCCACTGCACCATGATCGAATTCCTCGCCCTGTCGTAGGCTTTCCGCCTGTCGTCCGCGACCCTTTGCTACGGCACCTCATGCGGCGCTCGCCTACTTTCTGCACCTGCCGCACAAATGTGGCAAGAGGCTGCTGTCGCGGGCGCGCCAGCAATTCGGATCACGCGCTTTCGGCCGCCGGGTTGGCGCGGGCAGGCGCCTTCAGCAGGCCGCGAACAGCACGCGAAGCAGCAATCGCTCCGCCATTGGCAAATGCCTCATGGTTTCGCTCGATCTCGCGCGGATCGTAGAGATAGTTGACCATCAGGCCGTGCGACTGGGCGAGGCCCTTGTGCGAGATGTCGCCCTGCCAATTGATACGCTCGAGGCGGGCGCCGTTGCCGAGGTGGAAGCGCGCGACCGCATCGACCGGTTGGCCCGAGCGCGTACGGGCCTGCAGGAAATAGTAGGCGGCAAGGGGCAACAGCGCACCCTCGAGGCCGCTGTCATCCTCCAGATCCTCGATCCAGCCGGGATCCTGCAGCAATTGCAAGGCAACCCTGTCATCCTTGCCGATCAACTCGCCGTTCATGGCCGCGGTCTTGGCGAGCCAGCGGGCAAAGCCCGGCACCGGCGAGAGCGTGACGAAGGTCTTGAGGCTGGGCAGATCCCGCGCCAGCTCCTCGACCACCTGCTTGATCAGGAAATTGCCAAACGAGATCCCCTTCAGGCCCTCCTGGCAGTTGGAGATCGAGTAAAACACCGCCGTCGTCGGCGGCGCTGCGGTTCCAGCCGGCTTGGGCTCCTCCGTCAGCACGTCCTGGATCGAGGCTGCGACCTCGGCTCCCAGCGCCACCTCGACGAAGATCAAGGGCTCGTCGACGAGGGAGGGATGGAAGAAGGCAAAGCACCGACGGTCCGAAGGATCGAGCCGCCGGCGGAGATCGTCCCAGCCCTGCATCTCGTGAACCGCCTCGTAGGCCATCAGCTTTTCGAGGATGTTGGCCGGCGTCAGCCAGTCGATCCGGCGCAGCACCAGGAAGCCGCGATTGAACCACTGCGAGAGCAGATGGCGCAAATCCTCATCGAGTGGCTCCAGACCGGGATCGCTGCCGAGCACAACGAGCAGGTCGTGGCGCATGGCGACGATCCGGGCCGTCGCGCCCGGCGCAAGATTCAGGCGACGGAACAGCTCGCGGCGCGGCGATTCGGTTGCGGCCTGCAATGCTGCCAGCGCGGCCTCGCTCGGCTCAGCCAGATAGGCCGCGGCAGCGGCCTTGACACCTCGGGGATCGGGTGCAAACGCCCCATTGAGGAACACGAAGAACTGATGCCGCGCGTCGGTGGCAAGGCTGCCGTAGAGAGCCAGGATCTCGCGGGCAAGCGCCACGCCCGAGGCCTCGCCCCTGACCGAAACCAATGCTTTCAGCAACTCGGGCAGCCGGCTGGCTGGACGCTGGGTGCCAAAGGAGCGGTCGATGAACGTGCGCCCGCGCTCGGCGACCGAGGTCAACAGCTCCTGCAGGAATGAGACGTTCATGTGGGGCCGCTCCCGGCATGCTGGCGCGGCGGCCCGCGAGAACAAGAGACTCGACGGGCGCCGACGCCAGCAGGATAGGGCAAATGCACCAGCTCGCGCCACCGGTGCATTGCTGCCCAGAGCAGGCTCGATCAGTGCAGCCGGGAGCCGGGAGCACGCCCTGGGGTCGTGAGCGTGCGGGGAATCCGGGGTATCGGAAAGCCCATACGGCTCAACACGGGTCCACTCACGTTCTTGCTGCGCCGGGTGGAGACCAGCATCTCGGGCTGCATCTCGATCAGGACGGCGACAGCGATACCCTCGGGATAGCGCTGCGGCAGGCCCAGCGGCTTCACTGTCCAGTCCATCGACAACATCAGCTTCAGCAGGAACGTATCGATCACGCTGCTGATCCGCGTGATGCCGCGGCCGAGGCAGTACTCGATCAGCCCGGAGCATAGCACGCCGATCAACCAGTCCCGCGTCTCCTTCGAGGTCGCGCTCGGAGCCACGTAGAACCGTGTCAGCTCGAAGATCTCCTCCCCGGTCGGCACGCCGGCCGGCCCCGCCAGATGCGGGAACAGGTCACCGAAGATGTGGGGTCCTTCGCTGGGGAGCAGCCGCAATGCCGCGAGAATCTCGTCGTCCTCGTCGAGCGCGATCAGATAGACGGCATCGGCCGTGTCGTATTGATCCTTCTCCATGTCGTCGACTGGCTTCAGGCCCTTCCACTTGCGCCGCTTGACGTAGATCTCATAGCGCTGCCGGTACATCCGGCGAAAGAGGCCTGGATACTGCACTTCGTCATGCCCGGTGAAGACCTCGATCATGGCTACCTCCGCAAATGCCAGTCACTCGATTGCGGCTGCAGCCTCGCTCATCCTTAATGAATGTTTAAACTGGGTACGCTCCCAGGTTGCTGATCGACCCCAGGCGCGGCTATCGTCAGTCCAGCATGCAACGCACCAAGTGTCCCCTCGAGCAAAACGCGGAGGTCGAGAAATCAGTTGAGGCCAATGCAGCGTGGAACGAACCACTCGGCGAGCGGGCCTCGGCGCGCGTGCAACTGGAAAGCTGTTTTACTGCTGATGTTGTCGCCAATGCCGGCACGATTGCGATCGCGTCGGCAGCAGAGCTAGCGCTCCGGCAAATTCATTTGGCTCCCGGCTTCCCGGCCGAACCCAGCGCTTGACTGGGTGAGCGCCGGGATCCAGGGGCCAATGGCACGGCGGTTCCGCGGGTCGCCTGGACCCCGGCTCGACCTGTGGTCGGCCGGGGAATCGGGTATCTCGAGCTCGGGTCGGTACACTAAGCAGACTTTCGTTGGAAGACCAACGAATGCCTGCTTGGATTCTTTTGTTTTCGCAGAGTTTTATCGCCAAACCGGGAAGACCACTTTGGCGAACTCTGCTTAGCCGGCGAGCTTGCCGTGGCGCATGGCAACGATGATGGCCTGCACACGGGTGGCGACGCCGAACTTACGCTTGGCGTTCTCGATATGATAGTTGACCGTCTTGGAGCTGATGGTGAGGATCTGGCCGATCTCCCAGTCGGACTTGCCGGCGGCCGCCCATGCCAGGCATTCATGCTCGCGATCGGTCAGCGCGAAGTCGACGTCGGTGGTGCGCCGGCGCAGGGTCGAGAGCTTGCTGTGGAGGTAGATGCAGGCGAGCGTCAGGGCGTTGCGGGTCTCTTCAAGGATCACCACATTGCGGCCGGCCAAGCTGACGAGGCCGGTGTAGCCGCTCGCTTCGTAGATCGGCACGACGAAGCCCTCGTTGAAGCCAAAATCGCTCGCCTCGTTCAGCACTTGCGATCCTGCGTGCGAGACCTCGCGCCGCGTGCGCACCTCCGACCAGGTGTAGGGATGGTAGGTCCGGAACAGCTCGCGCACCATCGGATCGTGCTTCACGTACCCCTTCTCGCCATAGTGGGCGATCCACTCGGGGGGGTAGTTGCACATCAACAGGCAGGCTGCCAGATCCTCGCCGACCTCGGGCACCTTGAGGCAGGTGGCAAAAGAGAACCCGAGGCCATCCGCATAGCGCTGGAACAGGGCCATGGCGTCGGGCGCCTGCTCGGTCGTCTCGAGCTTCTCGACGAACTCGAGGGTCGTTCGCTCAATTTCCAGCTTCGACACGCGGCTCTCTCCGGAATGGGGGCCAGACCATTGCGATTACGCGGGGGAGGTTACCAAACCCGTTTGCTACCTACGGTTGCATTTCACCATTGTTCTGCCACTCAGCCGTATGTCACCATTCACTTGCCAACATGGTTAACAAATCATTGGCACGCGGATCACACTATGTCATGAACCTGCGCGGCCTGCCAGAGCATTGCGACGGGTTGAGCCCGACCTCAGGCGCGACCCTGCTTTGCGGCCCAGTGCGCGCGTACCTCCGCCAGCGCCGCGGCGGTGTCGACATCGCTCAAGACCGCTTCGCCATCGACCTCGACCTCGGCTACCATGTCGGCATGCGCTCCGATCAAGTGGCGTGCGCCGGTATCACCTTCGACGTCGAGCATCGCGGCGAAATAGCGCGCCGCCCAGAGCACCGGATTGCCACGACGGCCAGCCGCAACCGGCACGCAGATCGCGCGCCCGTCCTCGGGCGAAAATGCTGCAATCAGGCGATCGAGATGACCGGCCTCGACCACCGGCATGTCGCCAAGCACGACAAGTGCTCCCTCGCTGTCTGGCGGCAGTGAAGCAATGCCCTTGGCCAGCGACGTCGACAGCCCATCGGCGAACGCCTCGTTGTGGATGAAACGCACATCGAGCCCGGCCAATGCAGCCCGGACGCGATCCGCCTCGTGACCGGTCACGACCACCACCGGCCGGGCTTGCGAGGCAATGGCGGCCTCGACCGCGCGCCGCACCACCGGCACACCCGCGACCTCCTCCAGCAGCTTGTTGCGCGGCGCCATCCGGGTCGAGCGTCCTGCCGCAAGCACGAGTGCTGCAATCCGGGGATGCGCGCGCTCAGCGTTCATCGCGCGTCCGGTGCGCGGCTGCGGCCGGCTCTCGATCTCCATCAGCAGTCCTCCCGGCGCCATCGCGACAATGGCCGCACGATCGACCGCGAGCCCGGCACAGACCCGCTCCAGCACCCAATCAAAGCCATTCTCTTTCACCGAGCTCGCGCAGCTCGGCACGCCGATGACGCTTCGCACGGCCCCACTCCCCTCGATCCGGCCGAGCATCAGCAAATTGCCGGGATCGACCGGAAGCCCCAGATGGGCGACTTCGCCGCCTGCCGCGACCAGCCCCGCCGGCACGACATCACCGCGATCGACGATTGCCGACGCCCCGAAGACGAGGATCGGATCGAGCCCCGCCGCGCTCTGGCCGGCGATGGCACGGCCGATCTCGCCAACCTCGTGGGGCACGGTCTCGACCCGCTCGAGGGTCGCGCCGAGTGCCGCCAACCGTACCCGCATCGCTTGCTCGCGCTTCCTAAGGACGTTGGGCTTGGACTGGGGCAGACGCGTCAGCACGAGGCCGGCCCGCTTGGCCATGAACGGCGCGACGGCCAAACGAAGGCGCTCCGAGCGCGCCAGTGCCTCCGCCCTTGCGATCAAGTCTTCAGCGAGCGAGAAGGGGATGATCTTGACGGTCGCGACCATCTGGCCGGCGGCGACACGCGCGTAGGGATTGAGGGTCGCCACCGTCAGTCCCTCGTCGAGACCGTTCAAGGCGACGAGGGCTGCGCGGTCGAGGGTCAGAACGCCGGCCGCTGCGGCGAAGAGGTTGACGCGCCCGGTGAAGGCTTCGGCGACACGGACCGCCGGCCCACCAATCGCCCGCGCGACCCGCTGCGCCGCCGCGTCCTCCGGCACGTCACCCGGCTCGAGTCTTGCGATCATCACCTGTCCGATGCCGGCTGCGGCAATCGCCGCCAGATCCTGAGCCGAAAGCTGGCGGCCCTTCTTCAACGTGGTGCCGCCAGCTGCGACCGAATGGGCGAGAATGGCGCCCTCGGCCTCGCCGACCGGAACCAATCCGAACCTCATCGCCCGCGCCCTGCCTTGCCGCGCAGCACCGAGGTCACCTCGGCCATGATGGAGATGGCGATCTCGGGCGCGCCGACCGCCCCGATGTCGAGGCCGATCGGGGCGTGGATCCGGGCGAGCGTTGCGGGCTCGAGGCCGCCCGCCAGCAGCCGCTCGACGCGCGCCTTGTGCGTGCGCGGACTGCCGAGCGCGCCGACGTAGAAGGCGCTCGACGACAGCGCGATGCGCAACGCCGGCTCGTCGATCTTGGGATCGTGGGTCAGCGCGACGAAGGCTGTGCGCGCGTCGAGCCCGAGCCCCGGCAGCGCCTCGTCGGGCCAGACCGGCAGCAGCGTCACGCCCGCGAAGCGCTCGTCGGTGGCAAAGGCGGTCCTGGGATCGATCACCGTCACCTGATAGCCGGTGGCCTTGGCAATCGGGATCAGCGACTGGGCGATATGGACAGCGCCGATCAGCACCATCCGCAGCGCGGGATTGTAGACGTTGAGGAACACCTCCTCGCCGTCGATCTCGAGAGTCCGGCTGCGATCGGTGCGCAACGCTTCGCCAACCGCACTGGCGAGAGCCTGATCCGCGATCGGCTCCCCGGCGTGGACGAGTTGCTCGCGCCCCGAGACGAGCCAGCTCACGAGCACCGCTGGCCGGCGGGCCCTCACATCGGCTTCGAGCGTCTCCAGATGGCGGCGGAGCATGTGTGCCTCGGATGTGTAGGTCGGACTGAGCCTTTGGCGAAGTCCGGCGATACCCCAGTCGGACATCGGGCGCGAAATGCGCCCTAAGTCCGACCTACGCTTCCTCATCCCTCCACCCGCTCCACGTGCACGCGGATCTTGCCGCCGCAGGCGAGCCCGACCTTCCAGGCCATCTCGTCGGCGACGCCGAAAGCCAGCGTCCGCGCTTTGCCCGTCGCGATCACGTCAAGCGCTTCGGTGATGACGGCGCCTTCGACGCAGCCGCCTGACACCGAGCCCTCGAACCGGCCATTCTCGTCGATCAGCAGCTGGCTGCCGACCGGTTGAGGTGCCGAGCCCCAGGTCTCGATCACGGTTGCGAGCGCGACGCGCCGGCCTTGCCTCATCCAGGCGAGCGCCTTGGGCAGGATCGATGAATCAGTCGCGGCCATTGCACTCTTCCTTCACGCGGCGGCGAGCGCCTTCGCCAGATCCGTGAGGCTTGCCAAGCTATGGCAGCTTCGCATCTCGCCCGCATGCCTGGCAAGCGCGGCTGCCCCCGCAGCAATCGGCTGATAACCGTCGTAGCGCAATAGCGGATTGAGCCAGATCAGCCGCCGGCTGCTGGCGGCGAGGCGCCGGGCCTCCAGCGCAATCCCCTCGCCGCCTTCCCGGTCGAGGCCGTCGGTGAACAGCAGCACGATCGCGCCTTGGCCAAGCACGCGACGCGCCCAGCGCCGGTTGAACTCGGCCAGGCTCGCTCCGATCCGCGTGCCGCCCGACCAGTCGCCGACCTGCTGCCCTACCTTGCCGATCGCCACATCGGGGTCGCGCGATTTCAGCATGCGCGTGACGTTGCTGAGGCGAGTGCCGAACAGGAACGAATGGACCCGGTCGCGATCATTCGTCAGCGCATGCAGGAAATGCAGGAAGATGCGCGCGTAGCTCTCCATGCTGCCGGAGATGTCGACGAGCACCACGATCGGCGTCCGCCGCCAGCGCCGCCGCTTCCAGGCGAGCGCCAGCGTGTCGCCGCCCGTGCTTGCGGTCTCGCGAAGGATGCCGCGCATGTCCAGCCGCTCGCCGCGGGGCGCCCGCCCGAAGCGGCGCGTGCGCACCTCCTCGAACGGCAGCCGCAAGCGCTCGATCGCACGCTTGGCCGTGCGCAGCTCCTCGACGCTCATCTGCTCGAAATCCTTCTTGCGCAGCATTTCGGCGGCACTGAACGTGCCCTGCGCCTCGATCTCGAGCATCTCCTCCTTGGGCGCTTCCCGGTCAGCGGACTTGAAGAGCGATTCACTCATGCGCCGCGACAGCGCCTGCTCCTCGGTTGCGTGCTCCGACTTCAGCTGCGGCACCATCAGCGAGAGCATCTGCTGGATGTAGCCGGGATCCTTCCAGAACAGCAGGAAGGCCTGGTTGAAGATCTCGTGCTCGCTGCGCCGGTTCACCAGCACCGCATGCAGCGTCCAGTAGAGAATTTTCGGGCTTTCGAGGCCCGCAGCCAGCACGGCCTCGGTCGCCAGCACCGTCTTCTGCGGCCCGACCGGCAGCCCGGCTGCCCGCAACAGCCGCGCGAAGTAGAGGATGTTCTCGGCGATCCGCCCGCCATCGACTTGGGCCGCGATGATGTTGGGGCCGGTGATTCTGGTTGCGGCGGGGGCGGAGGGGGGGCGCGTCACGGGGTGCCTCTGTCGTGAGTCTTGTCGAGGAGTCGAGCAAGGGCGAGGACGTGCTCCCACATGCTATCGGACCTCGATGTTCCCATTTCCTGCCTCCACACTCCCCAGGATGACACCACCTGACGGCAACGAGCAATGTAAACCCATGCTCAACGGCCCTTCACCGCCCTGACCGACAGCGCGATCAACTCACCCAGCACATCTTGATCGATGCCGGAGAGGCGCTTCAGGTAGAGGCAGCCGACGCCCGTCTTGTGCGGGCCGAGACGCGCCAGTAGGTCGCGGTGCGCCTCGAACCCATCCATCAGATAGGCGACGAGATTGGCCTTCCTCGGCGAGAAGCCGATCACGAGCCAGTCGAGGTCGCGCCCGCTCGCATATTTGAGGTGTTTCGCACCGAATCCGACGATCGTGGCTCCCCACATCACCGGTTGCGCGCCGCTCGCCCCGGCCATCATCCGGCAGAGGGCGCAGGCATCCTCGCGCCGGCCCGGGTCGGCAATCCCGGCGAGGAACTCATCGACACTCGCGTCCGTCGGCTTCGTCTTCAGCTCGGCCATGGGCCTACCGCCCTTCCCCTACATCCCTGCCGCGACCGAGCGGGCTTCGCTCTTCACCTTCTCCAGGATGCGCGCGGCCTCACTGCCCTGGATGCGGGTGATGTCGTCCTGGTATTTGAGCAGCGTACCCAGAGTTGTATCGACGGCGGTGGGGTCGAGTGCGACGACATTGAGCTGCGTCAGCGCTTGCGCCCAGTTGATCGATTCGGCGATCCCTGGATTCTTGTAGAGGTCCATCTTGCGGATCGACTGCACGAAATCGACGACCTGGCGCGTCAGCGCGGCGCCCGCCTCGGGCACCTTCAAGGCGAGGATCGTCTTCTCGCGCTCGGCCGAGGGGAAGTCGACCCAGTGATAGAAGCAGCGACGCCGCACCGCATCGTGCACCTCGCGGGTGCGGTTGGAGGTGAGGATGGTGATCGGGGGCTCGGCCGCGCGGATGGTGCCCAACTCAGGAATCGTCACCTGATAATCGGCGAGCAACTCCAAGAGGAAGGCTTCGAACGGCTCGTCGGCACGGTCGAGCTCGTCGATCAGCAGCACCGGGGCCTTGCCGTCCTTGGCCAGCTCGAGCGCCTGCAGCAGCGGCCGTTTCAGCAGGTAGGCGGCCGAGTAGATGTCGCGCTCGAGCGCTTGGGTGTCGCCACCCTTGCCGGCAGCCTCGGCCGCTCGGATGTGCAGTAGCTGCCGGCTGTAGTTCCACTCGTAGACGGCCGATGAGATGTCGAGGCCTTCGTAGCACTGGAGGCGGATCAGCGGGCGATCGAGGGTCGTCGCCAGCACGCGCGCGAGCTCGGTCTTGCCGACGCCCGCCTCGCCTTCGAGGAACAGCGGACGAGCGAGCTTCAAGGCAAGGAATACCGAGGTCGAGAGCGCCTCGTCGGCGACATAGCCGCCACGTGCGAGCAGAACCTTGGTATCGCCTACGGAGGAGGGAAGGGTCATGCGGGGGCAACTGGCCGCGGGCAGCAGGCAGCGGTAGAGCAGCTTCGTCCTGCTGCCCGCTGCCCGTTGCCTGCTCCCTTGTTCCTCATCCAGCCGCCGTGACGGCGCGTTCGGCCATCGCGGTGATCAGCGCCGCGCGATATTCGGGCGAGCCGTGCATGTCGCCCATGAGGCCCGAGCTGGCGTGCTTGACGCCACGGGCCGCATCCGTCGTGAAGCTCAGCGACAGCGCTTTCTCGAGGTCGGGCGAGCGGAACACGCCGTTCGATCCGGTGCCTGTAACGGCGACCCGCACCGGGCCTGCGCCCGAAGCGGTCTTGGCGACGAACACGCCGACGAGGGCGTAGCGCGACGCCCGCTGCTCGAACTTCGCATAGCCCGCCTTGGCCGCCACCGGGAACTTGATGGCGGTGATGATCTCGCCGGGCGCCAGCGCCGTGGTGAAGAGGCCGGTGAAGTAGGTATCGGCGGCGATATCACGCTTGTTGGTCGTGATCGTCGCCCCCAGCGCCAGCACGGCGGCAGGATAGTCGGCTGCCGGATCGTTGTTGGCGATCGAGCCACCGATCGTGCCCGCATTGCGGACCTGGGCATCGCCGATGCTTCCGGCCAGATACGCGAGCGCTGGTATGGCCGACCTCACCTCCGGACTGGATGCGACCTCGGCGTGGGTCGTCATGGCGCCGATGGTCAGGCTCTGGCCTTCGCGGCGGATGCCCTTCAACTCGGCGACGCCCGAGAGGTCGATGAGCACACCGGGATTGGCGAGCCTCATCTTGATCGTGGGCAGCAGCGTCTGGCCACCGGCGAGCAGCTTGGCCTCGCCGGAGAGGGCCTTGGCCGCATCGGCGACCGAGGCTGCCCGAACATAGTTGAACGAGTACATTTGTGCTTCTCCTCGTGCGGGCTTACTGGGCGGCCTGGGGCAGCTTGTTGATCGCGCGCCACACCTTCTCGGGCGTGACGGGCATATCGAGATGGGAGACGCCATACTCGCGCAGAGCGTCGACCACGGCGTTGACGAGCGCGGGCGGCGAGCCGATGGCGCCGGCTTCCCCGCAGCCCTTGACGCCCAGCGGGTTGTGAGTGCACGGCGTCGAGGTCGTAGACACCTTGAACGAGGGGACGTCGTCGGCGCGCGGCATGGTGTAGTCCATGAAAGAGCCGGTCTTCAGCTGGCCGTTCTCGTCATAGACGCAGTTCTCGAACATCGCCTGCCCGAGACCCTGCACCAGGCCGCCATGCACCTGGCCCTCGACGATCATCGGATTGATGATGTTGCCGAAATCATCGCACGCCGCGAGCTGCACCACCTCGTAGAACCCGGTCTTGGGATCGATCTCGACCTCGCAGATGTAGGTGCCGGCCGGGAAGGTGAAGTTCTTGGGATCGTAGAAGGCGGTCTCCTCCAGGCCCGGCTCGAGGGTTTCGAGGGGATATTTGTGCGGCACGTAAGCGGTGAGTGCGATCTCCCCGAACGTCTTCTTCTTGTCGGTGCCCTTCACCTGGTAGGCGCCGTTCTCGAACACGATGTCGGCCTCGGCGGCCTCGAGCAGGTGAGCGGCGATCTTCCGGCCCTTGTCGATCACCTTGTTGAGGGCGTTGACGATTGCCGCGCCGCCGACCGCGATCGAGCGCGAGCCGTAGGTGCCCATGCCGAAGGGCACCTTGTCGGTATCGCCGTGCACAATATTGACCGAGTCGGCCGGGATGCCGAGCTTGGTCGCGACCACCTGGGCGAAGGTCGTCTCGTGGCCCTGGCCGTGGCTGTGCGAGCCGGTCATCACCGAGACGGAGCCCGTCGGGTTGACGCGGATAGTTGCCGCCTCATAGAGACCCGCGCGGGCGCCGAGCGCGCCCACGAGGCTCGATGGGGCGATGCCGCAGGCCTCGATATAGCTCGAGACGCCGATGCCGCGCAGCTTGCCCTTGGCTTTGGCCGCGGCGCGCCGCGCTTCGAAGCCCTTGTAGTCGGACATCTCGAGCGCCTTGTCCAGCGAGACGCCGTAGTTGCCAGTGTCGTAGACGAGCGCAACCGGGGTCTGATAGGGGAACTCGCTCGGCTGGATGAAATTGCGCCGCCGCAGCTCGGCCTGATCGATCCCCATTTCCTGGGCGGCCTTGGAGATGATGCGCTCGAGGATGTAGGTCGCCTCGGGCCGGCCCGCACCACGATAGGCGTCGACTGGGACGGTGTTCGTGAAGATCGCCTTCACATTGCAGTAGATGGCGGGCGTCTTGTACTGGCCCGCCAGCAGCGTGCCGTGCAGCCAGGTCGGAACGCAAGGCGCAAACGTCGAGAGATAGGCGCCCATGTTGGCCAGCGTCTGGCACTTCAAGGCGAGCATCTTGCCGTCCTTGTCGAACGCCATCTCCGCATGCGTCCGGTGATCGCGGCCATGAGCATCCGACATGAAGCTCTCGGAGCGCTCCGCCGTCCATTTCACGGGCCGGCCGATGCGCTTGGCGGCAAGGGTGACGAGGGCCTCCTCGGCGTAGTGGAAGATCTTCGAGCCGAACCCCCCGCCGACGTCGGGCGCATAGACGCGCAGCTTGTGCTCGGGGATGTTGAGCACGAAGGCGCCCATCAGGAGCCGGATCACGTGCGGGTTCTGGCTGGTGGTCACGAGCGTATGCTGGTCGATCGAGGCATCATAGTCGCCGATCGCCACCCTCGGCTCGAGCGCATTCGCCACCAGTCGGTTGTTGACGAGGTCAAGCTTGGTGACGTGATGGGCCTTGGCGATGATTGCATCGACCGCCGAGCTGTCGCCGGGGAAATCCCAATCGAAGCAGACGTTGTCGGCAGCGATGTCGTGGACCGGCGTAACGCCGCCCTTCACCGCCTTCCTCATGTCGATGACAGCGGGAAGCTCGGTGATGTCGAGGTTGATCTTCTCGGCGGCGTCCTTGGCCTGCTGGAGGGTCTCCGCGATCACCGCGACGACCGGATCGCCGACGTGGCGCACCTTGCCTTCGGCGAGGATCGGGTGCTTGGGCTCCTTCATCGGTCCGGTCTTGCCGGTGACGAGCCAGCCACAGGGCACGCCGCCGACGCCCTCGAAATCCTTCGCGGTCATCACCGCGACCACGCCGGGGCTTGCAATGGCGGCCGCCGTATCG
>JANNSW010000213.1:0-7564 GCA_031403055.1 Hyphomicrobiaceae bacterium
GCTGTTCAAAATGTTCGAGTCCATCCGTGAGTTCGAGCGCGACCTCATCAAGGCGCACGCCGCTGAGGGTATCACCCTTGCGAAAGCTGTGAGGGTCTGCTTGGCCCTCAATGAGCTGACCAAACTTGGTCCGCTTCGTCCATCCGATTGAGGACCGCTGCGGGTCATGACCGACCGTCCCGGGCACCTTCGTAGCATGCCTCTTGATACCCCAGCTCCGGACATGCCCACGATAGAGGGCGCATGCAGCGTCGGCAACAGGCATGCCCCGGCTACCGCAGCAAGGAAACCGAACGTTTTTCTGGTGCCACCCGATCTGGCCTAGAATCAACATTCGTGTCACCAGGGGCCATCTGAGTTGCAGGTGCCGCCGACAACTCCCTGCTCCCGTCACGCGACCCAGGCTCTCGCTCAATCCTCCCAGAAATTCTTGAACCGCTCCGGCGACAACTCGGTGTAGCGCACCGTGTGCATAATATTTTTGTCACCCATGTAGTGCTGCAAGGCGCGCGTGTCGCGTCCATCGTTCGCGAGCTTGTACCCGCACGCGTGACGCAGCATGTGCGGGTGCACCGGGAATGGAAACTTCGCGGCCGCGCCGAGACGCGCGAGCAATTTGCGGAATCCCGCCGGCGTCATCGGCGCTCCCCGCTCCGTCATGAACACGAAGCGGCCCGCATCGTCATCGCGCTTCAGGGCGCGCAGCGCCCGCAACTCGGAGCCGCCGATCTCGTGCACCGACGGCATGCCGTTCTTGACGCGGCGCACGTGCATCAGGCCGTGTCCGAAATCGAACTGATCCCAGGTCAGCGCACACAGCTCGCTCACCCGCAGTCCGTGCCGAAAGGCAATCAGGATCATCGTCGCATCGCGCAAGCCGTAGCGCCGACCGGCCTGCTTCGCCGCCGCCATCAGCTTCTCGATCTCCTTGCCCGTCAGATATTCGCGCGGCCGGCGATCGCTGTTTGCCACCCGCCGTGGCGGTACTGTCCCATTTTGAAGAGTTGGGCGGGTGCGCCGCTTGCGTTTTTCAGCGAGTGTTTTCATAGAGTGCCGATCCCTCACTGTCCCAAGAAGAGGCATTTATGGGACAGTTTCCAAGATACCATGCCCCGCTTCGGACGGCCAGTTAACATCACTGACAAGTCGCGGCCTTGGACATAGAGTAGCGGGTGTCCGACACAAGGGGCCGGGGCCGTCCATGTCGCGCATCTTCCTCTCCCATTCGAGCGCAAGCAACGCAGAGGCGATCGCCGTGCGCGACTGGTTGAAGACGCAAGGCTGGGACGACGTCTTCCTCGATCTCGATCCCGAGCGCGGGCTCAAGGCCGGCGATCGCTGGCAGGCAGCGCTCAAGCGTGCCGCCGAGCGCTGCGAGGCGGTCATCTTCCTGATCTCCCCCGCCTGGGCCGCCTCAAAATGGTGTCTCGCCGAGTTCCTGCTGGCCAAGAGCCTCAACAAGCGCATCTTCGGTCTGATCGTCGAGCCGACGCCGTTCGCCGAGCTGCCGATCGAGATGACGGCCGAGTGGCAGGTGACCGACCTGACCGCCGGCCCTCGCGATGTGGAGATCGCCGTCAAGCTGCCGCCCGATGACAGACCCGCCAGCATCGCCTTCGCTCGCGATGGTCTCGAGCGGTTGCGCATCGGCCTCGATCAGGCGGGGCTCGATGCCCGCTACTTCGCCTGGCCGCCCGCGACCGATCCGCGGCGCGCGCCCTACCGGGGCCTCAAGCCCCTCGAGGCCGAGGACGCCGGCATCTTCTTCGGTCGCGACGGACTGATCGTCGGCGGGCTCGATCTGCTGCGCGGCTTGCGTGATGCCGAGCCGCCGCGGCTCCTCGTCATCCTCGGCGCCTCGGGCTCCGGCAAGTCGTCCTTCATGCGTGCCGGACTGCTGCCGCGTCTTGCCCGCGAGGATCGGCATTTCCTGCCGCTGCCCGTGGTCCGCCCCGAGCGCGCCGTGCTGAGCGGCGAGGCGGGCCTCGTCGCCGGTCTCGAGCGTGCGCTCGCCGACGCCGGGCTCACCCGCAACCGCTCCCGGATCGTGGATGCCGTGGATGCTGGCGCCGTGGCCGTTGGTCCGCTCCTCACCGAGCTGGTCGGGACACGAGCCCGCGGCGGAGACGGCAGCACGCCCGGTAAGCCGCCGACCCTGATCCTGCCCATCGATCAGGCGGAGGAGCTCTTCCTCGCCGACGGCGCCGCGGAGGCGCACCGCTTCCTCGAGCTGCTATGCGCGCTCGCGGTCGTGGAGCGTCCGGCCTTGATCGCCCTCCTCACCATCCGCTCCGACAGCTACGAGCGCCTGCAGACCGCGCGCGAGCTCGAGGGTCTGCGCCAGCACTTCTTGAGCCTGCCGCCCATGCCGCAGGGCGCCTATGTGGACGTGATCAGAGGACCGGCCCGGCGGCTGGAGGGCAGCGACCGACCACTCAAGATCGAGGAGGGGCTCGTCGATGCTCTGCTGTCCGACATCGAGGCGGGCGGGGCCAAGGATGCGCTGCCGCTCCTCGCCTTCACCCTCGAGCGGCTCTATCGCGAGCATGGCGGCGACGGCGACCTCAAGCTCGCCGAGTACGAGCAGCTCGGCCGCGTCAAGGGCTCGATCGAGGCAGCGGTCGAGCGCGCCTTCAAGGCGGCCGACATGGACAGCCGCATTCCGCGCGACCGCGAGGCGAGGCTCACGCTCTTGCGACGTGGCCTGATCCCTTGGCTCGCTGGCGTCGATCCCGAAACGGGTAGTGCGCGCCGCCGTGTTGCCCGCCTGTCGGAGATCCCGGCCGAGGCGCGACCACTCATCGACCTGCTGGTCGAGCAGCGTCTGCTCTCGACCGACGTCGCCAAGGACACCGGCGAGACGACGATCGAGCCGGCGCATGAGGCTCTGCTCCGCCAGTGGGGCCTGCTGCAGGGCTGGCTCAGCGACGATACGGGTCTGCTCACCGTGCTCGACGGCATCAAGCGCGCCGCACGGGATTGGGCGGCGAATGCCAAGGCCTCCTCCTGGCTCGCCCATGGCGCGGACCGGCTGCGCGCAGCCGAGCGGCTGATGGCGCGGCCCGACCTCGCCGCCCATCTGGAGCCGACGGACGGGGATTACGTGACGGCGTGCCAGAGGCTGGAGCGTTTGGAGCGTCGGCGGGCGCGGCGCGGCAAGGTGGTGGTGGGCACGCTCGCGGCGAGCGTCATCGGCGTCGCTGCGCTTGCCTATACGGGCTTCCTCGATCCGACCTACCTCGAAGGGCTCTACAACGGCGTCGTCAACCGGATGGCCGACGCCAGCCTGAAGCCCGGCGACATCAAGCGCGATTGCGGCAGCGAGGCCTGCCCCGAGATGGTCGTGCTGCCGGCGGGCGAGTTCATGATGGGCTCGCCCGACACGGAGGCGGATCGATACTATGACGAAGGCCCGCAGCGCAAGGTGACGATCGCCAAGCCGTTCCTGGTCTCGAAGCTCGAGGTCACCTTCGGCGAATGGGATGCCTGCTACAATGCCCGTGCCTGCTCGGTTCAGCCGGGCGATGCATTCTGGGGGCGCGGGAGCCGCCCTGTGACCAACGTGTCGTGGAACGACACCCAGCAATACATCACGTGGTTGTCGGCCAAGACCGGGATGCCCTACCGCCTGCTAACCGAGGCCGAGTGGGAATATGCTGCGCGGGCCGGCACCACAACACGCTACTCCTGGGGCGACGAGGTCGGCAAGAACAACGCCAACTGTAGGGGCTGTGGCAGCAAATGGGACAACGATCAGACGGCGCCGGCCGGTTCGTTCAGGCCAAACGCCTTCCGCCTCTACGACATGCACGGCAACGTGAAAGAGTGGGTGCAGGACTGTTACGACGATAAGGGTTACGCGACTGCGCACAATGATGGCTCAGCCGCTCCGGAGTCGAGTGGCTGCACTCGCAATCTTCGTGGTGGCTCCTGGTACAGCGAACCGACGTACGTGCGCGCGGCGGACCGCTACAGCAGCGATCCCGTTTACGGGTACAACGACAACGGCTTCCGGGTGGCTCGTGTTCTCTCTCCTGCCAAGAACTAGTTTTCGACACCCTGGAAGTGGACCTCACGCCATGTGCTGAGCTTCGATGGCGCGCCTTCGACCTATGACTGTACCTAAATGTCGAGATATCGTACACAGGCCATCCTCTCGTGGTGCGTATCGTGTATCATGCCGGCGCCATCAATTTGAGCGAGGAGCTAGCCATGCCGGAAAAGCTGCAGAAGCTGAAGGATCGCCGCGACGTCGGCCAGGTCGTATTCCTCATCGAGCAGTTCATGGCAGCTCGCGAGCACTCATCGTGCTGTGCTGGGCAAGAAGCTATGCTCGAGGCCGATCGGGTTCCCTGGAAGCAATGGCTGACGAGGGATTGGAAGCCGACTGGGGCCGCATGATCCCGACACGAATGTGTTCATTGGGCTCCGAGTCGCAACGGAACGGAAAATCGGATTCAGGCCTCCCCAGCACCAGTGACGAGTTCCTGAGGGGCGCCGCCTGCCGTCCAAAATACGAAGGTTTGTTGGACGGCACTCAGCGCGATGTCTCACTCGTCCGCTCGATCCTTGGCTGCGGATGGAAACGCGGCGTGCCCGACACGGCGGCCATTGACCCGTTCTGGAAGTACGCTGAATGCGGCGCGGTGCTATGAGTGCACTACGTCGTGGATGGTTCTCGGTTTTCGTCAGCGCCTGTCCTATACTTTGGCATTGTGTTATGGAGGCGTACGAAACTGGTAAGCGCCCACGTGGGTACGGCGTGCTGGTTCATGGGGGAATCAATGCCTCTACTTCGGATCTTGCTTGCAGCCGTGGTCGAAATCGCGCTGTTTTGCACCCAGCCAGCAATCGCCGACACTGCCCGGCGGATGCTTAGCGTAGATGAGCTTCGCTCGACCATCGCTCCTACAGGACTTGTCGACAATCGTTGGTTCATACCAGCAGAGGGTGCAGGAGCGGCCAAGCACGATTTCGCCGGTACGCTGGTGCTGCAGGAACTGGAGATGGGGACCGATCCGGCAAAATTTTCGTCACGCGAAGTGCTTGGCAAGGATCCCAAGATTTTTCCAGCGGTGAGTATCGCTTTTTTAACAGATAACGACGATCTCGTGCCGGTATCGCAGGACCTGATCCGCTACGGCTCCACCAAGGAGGGGCGAAGCTACTGGGATGTTATCGTTCAGCCGGGCCGGGTCTGGTCGGAGTCAGGTGATGGGGACTGGTCTCGTGCATCCTTCCCCTTCGCTCTCGTGCATTCGATCGACGGTGAGACGCACAATGGACTAGCCACCTTCCTCTACAACGGGACAGAGGTTTCGAATGTCCGCTTCCAGATAGTCCAGCAGACGGCGCCCGGCGACGGCGCCGCCTACTTCAAGGCTTGGGGCCAGGTCCCGGCGAGATACGAGCCGGGCGGCATAGACGGACTCGAAGCGCTGAAGGCAGCCTATGCGGCCGAGCTCGCCAATCGCTATCCGATCAAGAGCTGGGATGATCTCGCGGCAGAGGTTGGAGCCGGCAAGCTAGATGGTTTTGAGAGCTTGATGAACCAAGAGAAGGTGCTGGTCAGCGGCCTCGCATTGAATGGCGCGCTCTACATCAAGGATTGCAAGAGTGCTGCCGGTCCCATGCCCTACTGCGATCGGATGCGTTTCGGCGTGTGGTCGGTGACGAAGTCAGCAGCGAGTGCCGTCGCCCTGCTGCGCCTGGCCCAGAAATACGGTCCCGAGGTTTTCGACGCCAAGATCAAGGATTTTGTACAGGTCACAGCGTCGCATCAGGGTTGGGAAGACGTCACCTTTGGCAACGCACTCGACATGGCAACAGGAGTTGGATTCGGCTCGGTTGGTCGCCATTCGATTATCGAGGACGGACATCTGGAGGGCAACTTTGACGCATGGTACAAGGCCCCTTCGGAGGAAGCGAAACTGATGGAGGGATTCAAGTCACCCGATCTGCCATGGGGACCGGGTGAAGTTGCTCGCTATCGCGACCAGGATATTTTTCTGCTCGGGGTAGCGATGGACCGGTTTCTGAAAAGCAAAGAAGGGCCTGCGGCAGATATCTGGTCGATGCTCGTGAACGAGGTCTATCGACCTATCGGCATCGCTCATGCGCCGATTAACCGGACCATCGAGGCTAGGGACAGGCCGGGTCAGCCAATGATGGCCTTTGGCTTATATGCAACAATCGGTGACCTCGCCAAAATCGCCCAGCTCTATCAGGCTCGCGGGCAGCATAACGGCATGCAGATTCTGCACGCCCATAAGATCGCCGAGCTGCTTGCAGGAACAGAAAAACGCGGGTTGCCGACTTATTACATGAACCGGTTCGGCATGACGCTCTACTTTCGGTCATTTTGGAGTGTAGTCTTCGACTCTGAGGAGGGTTGTCGCCTGTATGTTCCGCAGATGCTGGGATGGGGTGGAAACATTGTTTCGCTGATGCCGGGCGGCTTGATCGGCATAAGACTCGCCAAGGATGGATCACAATCCGCTGAGGCCTTCGACACGACCGGGATGATAGAGGTCGGCGATCGGCTGGTTCGATTCTGCGATTGAGGCAACTATCAGATGTCAGGTACTGGCGGCCGAAGCCGCCGTTAGCGAACAAGGCCATTGGCTATTCGAACTCAGCTATTCCCATGGTCTGCCATCCAACGACGGACTGGTTCGTCTCGTCCGTCGTAAACCCCTTCGAAAATCGGAGCAGCCAGTGTAAACTGCATATGGAGCACTTTCTGCCCACTATTCCGAAAACCGTGCCGCTGACCTGCAGGGATCACCACAGATTGACCTGCTGAGAAGTCCGCTCTCTCGTCCTCAGTCCAGATCTCTGCGTGCCCGTCGATCACACTCAACACTTCTTCGACGGAATGGCGATGAGTCGGCGCACCAAGCCCAGGCGCACACCACTGCTCGAAAATGGTGAGCTGCATTGCTCCCGTCTGCGCCGAAATGCGCATCAGGGTCGTAACACCTTCGCGCCACTCCTCACGCGGTTGGTTGTTGTGGTCGATGATCTTCATGATGAAACCTCACGGGCTGACGCGCACTGACCTGACGACACAAACACGAGACAGCACAGCTGTAAATTCTGGAGCTGGTCATCCGCGATCGAAGGGCTCAATCAACACCGACATTCAAGCGGTGGACGCGGGGTACTTTCAGGTTTTGACCCTTGCCTAGCGAACCGTTTTGCATCCGTACTGCGTCCGGTGCCCTCCAGCAAGCCACTGCACGTCGTCCAAAATACGACCATTTGTTAGACAGCCAAATCCGCCTATCCCCACCCACGCTTTTACGGGCTTTTTTGTGTCCAAGATATGGTATTCTAGAAACACTTTCCCCTTTCACGGGATCTTGGACATATGCAAATCGGCTACGCGCGCGTCTCAACCTCCGAGCAGGACTTTCGCCTGCAGCTCGACGCGCTCAAGAAGGCGGACTGCACCCGCATCCTCGAGGAGAAGGCCTCCGGTGCCAAGACCGATCGCCCCGAGCTGCAAAAACTCCTCGACATGTGCCGCAAGGGCGACGTGATCGTCGTCTGGAAGCTCGAC
>JANNSW010000214.1:0-12436 GCA_031403055.1 Hyphomicrobiaceae bacterium
AGCTCGCCGGGAAATGGACGCAGATCCGAGACGTGCGTCGCACCATCACCGGAGCGCTCGAGGTCGAGCGGCGTGAGAAGCGCATCGGCTCCAGTCTGGAGGCCGCCCCGGAAGTCTTCGTCGAGGACGCTGATCTGGCAAAGCTGCTGAAGGGCATCGACCTGGCGGAGCTGTCGATCACGAGTGCCGCGCGCCTCGTGGCTGGTCCGGTGCCGCCGACTGCCTTCCGCCTCGGTGACGTCCGCCATGTCGGGGTGGTGCCGCACCGGGCCGCGGGCACGCGCTGCGAGCGCTCCTGGCGCGTGCGTGACGACATCGGCGCCGACCAGGAGTTTCCCACCTTGTCGAAGCGCGATGCCGAGGCGGTCCGTGAGTGGCAAGCGCGCCACGGCAACACGGGCGCAATCTGATGGCGGCGCTCCCACTGTCCGGGCCGATGACGCGGCTGGGCCTCGTCGTCGCGGTTGCCGGCCTCCTGGCCGATCAGCTCCACAAATGGTGGATGATCGACATCTATCTGATTGGCGAGAAGGGCCGCGTCGCGGTGCTGCCGTTCCTCGATCTGGTCGCGACCCTCAATCCAGGCGTGAGCTACGGCCTGTTTCCTCAAGGCAGCGTCGCCGGCCAATATCTACTCGCCGGTTTTGCCGCCGTCGCCTCCATCGGGTTCCTACTCTGGCTGGCTCGGGTGTCGTCCCGCCTGGCTGCGGTCTCGATCGGCCTCATTGTCGCAGGGGCGCTGGCCAACGCGATCGACCGGCTGCATCTGGGCGGGGTTGCCGATTTCTTCTCCCTCCATGCCTTCGGCTATTATTGGTACGTGTTCAATCTCGCCGATGTGTGGATTGTTGCCGGTGTGGCCGGGCTGCTGTATGAGTCGCTCTGGGCGAATCGCAAAAGCGCCGCAGTTTGAACGCACTGGAGTCCGAAGCGGGTGGATGGCTGGAAGCGGTCGAAACTCTCCCGGGAGACTCGTTTGATGACCGATGGACGCAAATTGGGAAGGCTCCTCGCGGGTGGCGGCGCGCTCTGCATTGTCGCGCTGCTCGGCGGTTGTGGCGGCGGCGTCGAGCTCAACGGCAAGCTGTTCGACGCCATGGGCGTCAGCTCGAAGTCGGCAACCGCGCAGAAAATCGACCCGATCGTGCCGGAGCGCACCGGCCTCGTTCTGCCACCCTCGAACCAATTGCCAGTGCCGGGTGGCAGCGCGGTCGCTGTCGCGGCTCCAGCTGCCCTGCCGGCTCAGGGCGGCGAGCAATGGCCGGTCGATCCCGATCAGCAGCTTGCAGCCCTCCAGGCCCAGCAGCAGGCCGAGCAGGCCGCGAATTGCGACAGGCCCGATCCCTCCCAGGGCAGCGAAGGCCTGAAGCAGCACAAATATGTCCGCTGCGGCAGCATCTGGACCGCTCTGTTCAATTCGGATCTCGATCAACCCGAGAACGCTCAGGGCCTGAAGCCGATCATGCAGCAGCCCAAGGCGATCATGGTACCGGCTGGCAGCGGCACTATCCCCGCGCCGGCCCCCGACGAGACCGCGACAGTCCAGCCTCAGCAGTAGTGCTGCGGCTTCCGGCATCACAGGGCCGCGCAATCGTGGGTGAGTGGGTGCGATTTCCGCTTGCTGTCGTGGCGGTTGGGATGATGGTTTGCGCCGCCCCGCCGGCAACGCCTGGCGCCCAGTTGCTCGGTGCTGATGGTGGCATGGCAACAAGCGCATCCCGCCTCGACCCGGCCTTTGCGGTCTGGCTCGTCGGTTTTCGTGCCGAAGCCGAAGCGACCGGCCTGCCGCGCTACCTGCTGGACGGTTCTCTCTTGGGCCTCGTTCCCGATCTCGAGATCATCGACCTCTTGCACAACCAGCCCGAGCTCGAGCGCTCAGTCTGGGACTATCTGGATCGGGCCGTCTCGGATGAGCGGATCGCGCTCGGCCGTGAGATGCTCGCACTCCACGCCGCGCTGCTCGATACGATCGAGGCAACCTATGGCGTCGACCGGCACATCATCATCGCCATCTGGGGCATCGAGAGCCGATACGGGCAGAGCATGGGCGCTCGCTCCGTGGTGCGCTCATTGGCAACGCTTGCATTTGCGGGTGGTCGCCGAGCGGGCTATGGCCGCATCCAGCTCCTTGCCGCGCTGAAAATACTCCAGCTCCGCGATGTCGCTCCCGAAGCCATGCGGGGCTCCTGGGCAGGCGCGGTCGGCCATACCCAGTTCATCCCCACCACCTTCCTCGAGCATGCCGTCGATTTCGATCACGACGGCCGGCGCGATCTCTGGGGGTCGCTGGGCGATGCCTTGGCCTCGACCGCGCAATACCTCGCCCGTTCGGGCTGGGAGGCTGGGCAGGGCTGGGGCTATCAGGTGCGATTGCCACCGGACTTCGACCACGCCTCGGCAGGTCTGCATGCAAAGAGGACCAACCCAGAGTGGGCGGCAACCGGCCTCGTACGCGAGGACGGCAGTGGCTTGCCCGCATCCGATCGGCCCATGTCCCTCATTCTCCCCGCTGGCGCAAGTGGCCCCGCCTTCCTCGTTTCGGCCAATTTCCGCGCTATCCTCAAATACAACAATGCGATCGCCTATGCGTTGTCGGTCAGCCATCTGGCCGACCGGCTGCGGGGAGCGGGGCCGATTTCGGGAAGCTGGCCGCGCCACGAGCGACCCCTCCTGAAGCCCGAGCGTGAGCAATTGCAACGCTTGCTGACAGCACGCGGCTACGTGGTAGGTGAGATCGATGGGGTGATCGGAACGCGGACCAAGGCGGCGATGCGCGACTTCCAGCAGCGCGAAGGCTTGCCGGCCGACGCCTTTGCCACAGTCGGCCTGCTGGAGCGCATCAGGAACGACGCTCCCCTATGGTGAATTCGCGAGCATCTTGCGATCGGCAAGCGAATGCGCCAGACCATCAAGCGGGCACAGCACGGAAAAGGCCGATATGATGCAGCCGATGGAACGACCGGGCGCAATGCGGGCACTGCTCGCCACGGCGATGCTGCTGGCAGCGGTCGTTGTGCTCGCCAGCGCGACGCCGGCCCCGGCCCAATCCGGCAATTCCTTCGGCCAGAGCTATCTGACGCCGTTTCCAGAGAATGACGTCTATCGGGTGATCGTTCTGGGCGATGCTTTCGGCGAGGGCATCAACGGTGGTCTTGCGGAAGCGTTGTCAGACGAGAGCGGCATCGAGGTGATCGACCGCTCCAATGGTGCGACCGGACTGGCCCGCAATGACGAGACCACCTGGGACAAGCAGCTCGAGCAGATGGCGGCGAGCGAGCAGATCCATGCCGCGGTCGTGTTGTTCGGTGTGGTCGATCGCCAGTCCATGCGCATCGAGAAGCGCCGCTATCAGGTCGGTTCGCCGGAATGGAAGCAGGAGTACGGCAAGCGTGTCGACCGGGTGATGAAGGTGTTGAAACGCGAGGGCGCGGCCATCTACTGGCTCGGCCTGCCGGTCATGCGCTCCCCTTCCGCCGCCGCCGACGCCGAGGTCATGAACGCCATTTTCCGCGAGATGGCGGTCATCAACGCGGTCAAATTCATCGATACGTGGTCCGGATTCACGGACGCCTCTGGCGGCTACAGTCCCTACGGCCCCGATCTCTCCGGCAAGGTGCGTGAACTGCGCAGCGGCGATGGCGTCTATTTCACCGGTCGCGGCTACCAGAAGCTCGCCCATTTCGCCGAGCAGGAGATCAGGCGCGATCTCGCCCTCGCCCGCGCCGAGCGCGACGTGCCGCTCGCCGGCAGCGAGGATGAGCAGGCCCGCATTGCCGCCGAGCGCCGCAAGACGGAAGGCAAGACCTCCGGCACTGCCGCCGCGGGCCAGTCCGGCACCGGCGTTGCTATTGCGGCCGCCCCGGCGCTTGCCGACTATCTGGCCGACGACTCGACCATCACCGTCACTGGGGCGACGGGCCAGAAGGTCCAGCTCGAGATCGTCCGGCCGAGGATACCAGGAGCGGTGGTCGCCCACATCCTGCGCAGCAGTCAGGCCCGCTCCGTCGATATCGGCCAGACCATGGGCACCGACCTGAGAATCGGGCTGACAGCGTTGAGCTCGCTCGCCTTGGGCAGTGCCGGCAACAGTGGCGCACCCGGCAGCGTGCCGCTGACCCAATCCCCCTACTACAAGCTCCTGGTGAAGGGCGAGCCCGCACGCGCCAAGCCCGGCCGCGCTGACGATTTCGCCTGGCCGCGCCAGCTGCAAACCGCAGCCCGCCAACCGGGAAGCTGACGGTCCTGGCGCTCGCCTACCCGCGCCTCGCCAGCAGCGTCAGCACCGCCGCACCCCACAGTGTCGACAGCAGCGAGCCGGCGAGCACGCCGAGGCGCACCTGCTCCTGGCGCACTACGTCGGGGAAAGCGAGCAGTCCGATAAACAGGCTCATGGTGAAGCCGATGCCGGCGAGCACCGAGACGGCATAGATGTCGGCAAGGCCGGCTCCCCGCGGCAATCGGGCGATCCCGCTCCGGCTCGCCAGCCACACCGTGCCGAAGATGCCGATCTGCTTGCCGAGGAACAGGCCTGCCATGATGGCGAGCGGCAAGGGCTCCAGCAACTGACCGAGCGACAGGCCGTGCAGCGACACGCCGGCGCTGACGAAGGCAAACAACGGCAGCACCAGATAGGTGACCCAAGGGTGAGCGAGGTGCATCGCCTTGTCGAGTGGCGAAAGCCCGCCTTTGCCGGCCGACACGAGCGGGATCGCGAGCCCGGTCACGACGCCCGCGAGCGTGGTATGCATGCCGCCCAGCTGAAACAGCACGGCGAGTGTGACCCCGAGCACGCCATAGACCGCGAGGCTGCCGACTTGGCGGTGGTTGGCGAGTGCCAGCAGCCCGATCACCGCCGCCGCCAGCAGCAGCGGCCAGAAGGCGACGCCCGAGGAGTAGAAGAGCGCGATGATGAGAATGGCGCCCAGGTCGTCGAAGATCGCGATCGCCAGCAGCAGCACTTTCAGCGACGGAGCGAGGCCGCGCCCGAAGATCTGCAGGATCGCCAGCGCAAACGCGATGTCGGTCGCCGCCGGGATCGCCCAACCCCGAGCCGTGTCCGCTCCCCCGGCAATCGCCAGATAGACGAGCGAGGGCACTGCCATGCCGCCGAGCGCCGCAATCAGCGGCAGCAGCACCTGGTCGCGGTCGCGCAGCACGCCCATCACCATCTCGCGCTTCAGCTCCATGCCGACCGCGAGGAAGAACAGCACCATCGCCACGTCCTTGATGACGAGCTTGAGGGGATGGGCGATCACGGCCGAGCCGAGCCCGACCGTGACAGGGGCCGAAACCAGGCTCTTGTAGGCATCGGCCAGCTGCGAGTTGGCTGCGATCAGCGCGGCGACCGTCGCCGCGATCATGATGATGCCGCCCGCGGATTCGAGCGCGATGAACCGCTGCAGCGCGCGCGGCAAGCCAACCGTCAAAGTGCTGATCGGCCTGTCGAGCATGCGGGGCGTGGTCCCTGTCGCTGCCGTGGTGCTGGTCGCGGGGTGCGGCTCGCGCCTGCCAGCCTGCGCGCCCGATCAACCGCGGTGTGTCTTCACCTCGCCATGCATCCGCTCGACGCTATCGACGAGCCGCCGGCGGGCGGCCTCGTAGGCATCGCGCAACGCCACGTAGACATCCTCGTGCGCGTGATTCTCGTCGTTGCTGGCAACCGAGATCTCCGGCCGTCCTGGCAATCCAAGCAAGATTTTCACGTGAAAGATCTTGCCCTTGTGGTGATGCCTGTGCGGCGCATCGACGACGAAGCGCATGTGCGTGAGCCGGGGGGAGAGCTTCAGCAGCTTGCTGGCCTTCTCCTTGACGCGGGCCACGATGGCCTCCGATGGCTCCATGTTGTCGAACACAATCTCGGGGATGACGGTCATGCGGACCTCCTTCCAGTCTGGTCGGGAAGAATAGCACGTTATAGCTTCCACCGTGACCGTAACTTGACGCCAATCATGAACGGGAGAGAACATGACGCCGGAGCAGGAGCTGCGCGAGAAGCTGAGGAAGATCGAGGCGCTGTTCTCGGGTGCCAAGACCGACGGCGAGCGGGCCGCCGCCGGTGCTGCACTCGATCGCATCAAGGCCCGCCTCGCCGACACCGCCGGCAGAGAGGCCGCGATCGAGATGCGCTTCAAGCTGCCCGACCCGTGGGGCCGCAAGATGTTCATCGCGCTCTGCCGCCGCTATGGTCTCAAACCCTTCCGCTATCCGCGCATGCATCGCCAGACCGTGGTGCTGCGCGCCCCGCGCTCCTTCATCGATGGCGTGCTGTGGCCCGAGTTCGTCGAGGTCGAGCGGGTCTTGAGGGCCTTCCTCGGCGACATCACCGAGAAGGTGATCAGCGAGGAGGTGTTCGGCGACACCGGCGAGGCCGACGAGGTGCCCGAGCCGATCGCGGGGCCGGTAGCGGCGGGGTGAGCTCGCCAACCGGCGAGGCCGGAATGCGGATTTGAGGAAACGCCTCGCGCAGTCCCATCCCCCACCATCCCGGACCCGCACGTGTTCCGACTCATTCATTTGGTACCCCAAATGAATGGCCAGCCCACTAGGCTACTCTTTGTTTGTGTTTCCTCATTCCATTCATTGATCCAGCTTCGCTGGAACCGAATGAATGGGAGGGAACACTAGTCCGCGAAGTTCTCCATCAGTCCGGCCAGGCTCACGTCGGGAATTGGTGTGTAGGGCGGGAAGAACCGGCCATGGCGCGAATAGAGCCCGCGCACGAACACGAAGTCGTTGAGGAAAATGCCGTTGATCGGCTTGCGGCTTTCGCCGGCCCATGGTCCCGCACGATCGGACAGCGCCTTCAGGCCCGCGAGCGATACCGGCCTGCGGCTGGCGTCCAGGCCGATCCAGCGGAAATTCGATTCGATCACCATCCAGCCCTTGGCGGTCAGAACCTCGGTGACCGCGTGCGAGGGATTGTCAGGCGTCAGCAGCGCCAGCAAGGCAGACCGCTCGGCGGTCGAGTAGATGGAAGCGTGCCTGGTCGCATAGCCCAGCGACGACAGGATCTTCTCCATCGCCCGGCTGCGGTCGAAGCACAGGCCCTGGCGCAGCTCGTACAGGTCCTTCAGCTCACGGCCACGATCGAGCGCGATGCCGGAGTTTTTTGGCGTTGCCTTCAAGACGGCATCCTGCACCGCGACGATCGTCGAGATCTGGACCTCGAACTCGGGCGAGGATGACTGCAGCCTCATTGCGCCGACATAGCCTGCCTCGGCAACGATCCGCTCGGCAGCGCTCCGATCCTCCGCCGTCACCACGGCCGGCACGTCATGCAGTGCGACCGTGCCGGCCAGCACAGCGGCGGCGAGGAGACTCCAGGGTCCAGCACTGGCCATTGCGGCATCCTTTGCCCTGGTCGACTAGTGTTCTGACTCATTCATTCAGTACCCTAAATGAATGGCCAGCCCACTAGCCAACTCTTTGTTTGTGTTCCGTCTTTCCATTCATTGATCCAGCTTCGCCGGAATCGAATGAATGGGAGGGAACACTAGTAGGTCCGTGGCTTCGGCGGAATGGTGGCGATCTCGTTGGTGAGCGTCTGGGTGTGCACGGGCCGATAGCCGAGCCTGACCTGGCGTTTGGCATCGTCCGCCCAGGCAAGCGTGTGCTTCATCCATTCCTTGTCGTCGCGGTCGGGATAGTCGTCGCGCGCGTGTGCGCCACGGCTTTCGGTCCGCGCCGCCGCGCCTGCCACCGTCACGGCGGCTTGCGCGATCAAATTGTCGTACTCGAGCGTCTCGATCAGATCGGTATTCCAGATCAGCGACCGGTCGGTGACGCTGATATCGTCGGTGCCGCGCCAGATCCCGGTGATGTCGCGCACGCCACTTTGCAGCGTCTCACCGGTGCGGAACACGGCCGCGTCCGCCTGCATCGTCCGCTGCATCTTGTTGCGCAAGACGGCGGTCGGCGTGCCGCCCGCGGCGTTGCGGAAACAGTCGAGCCTGGAAAGCGCGAGCTCGCCCGCGTCCTTGGGCAGCTCCGCCGCCGCCGAGCCCGGTTTGACCGTCTCCGCGCAGCGCAGCGCCGCCGCCCGGCCGAACACCACGAGGTCGATCAGCGAATTGGAGCCGAGCCGGTTGGCCCCGTGCACCGAGACCGAGGCGCCCTCGCCGATCGCCATCAGTCCGGGCACGATCGCATCGGGGGCATCCGGCGCTCCCGACAGCACCTCACCATGATAGTTCGTCGGGATGCCACCCATGTTGTAATGAACGGTCGGCAGCACCGGAATCGGCGTCCGCCGGAGGTCGACGCCGGCGAACACCTTGGCGCTCTCGGTGATGCCCGGCAGCCGCTCGGCGAGGATCTTGGGGTCCAGGTGGTCGAGATGCAGGTAGATGTGGTCCTTCATCGGTCCCACGCCCCGCCCCTGGCGGATCTCGACCATCATCGAGCGCGCGAGACCACATCGCGTGAGGCAAGGTCCTTGGCATGGGGCGCATAGCGCTCCATGAAGCGCTCGCCCTCCGAGTTCGTCAGATAGCCGCCCTCGCCGCGCGCGCCCTCCGTGATCAGCACGCCCGCGCCGTAGACGCCGGTCGGATGGAACTGCACGAACTCCATGTCCTGCAGCGGCAAACCTGCCCGCAGCGCCATGGCATTGCCGTCGCCGGTGCAGGTGTGGGCGCTGGTGCAGGTGAAGTAGGCCCGGCCGTAGCCGCCGGTCGCCAGGATCGTCTGCTTGGCCCGGAAGCGGTGCAGCGTACCGTCGGCGAGGCAGAGCGCGACGACGCCGTGGCAGGCGCCGCGGGCGTCCATGATCAGATCGATCGCGAAATACTCGATGAAGAACTCGGTCGAGTAGCGCAGGCTCTGCCCGTAGAGAGTATGCAACATGGCGTGGCCGGTGCGGTCGGCGGCGGCACAGGTGCGCTGGGCGGGCGGTCCCTCGCCGAACCTGGTGGTCATGCCGCCGAACGGGCGCTGATAGATGCGGCCGTCCTCGGTGCGGCTGAACGGCACGCCGAAATGCTCGAGCTCGTAGACGGCGGCCGGCGCATTGCGGCAGAGGTACTCGATCGCATCCTGGTCGCCGAGCCAGTCCGAGCCTTTGACGGTGTCGTACATGTGCCAGCGCCAATCGTCCGGCCCCATGTTGCCGAGCGCCGCCGCGACGCCACCCTGGGCGGCGACCGTATGCGAGCGGGTTGGAAACACTTTCGTGATGCAGGCGGTCTTGAGGCCGGCTTCCGACGCGCCGAGCGAGGCCCTGAGCCCGGCCCCGCCCGCGCCCACCACCACCACGTCGAACGTGTGATCGGTCATCGGATAGGCACGGCCGTTGACGGCTGGCTTCACGGCGCCCGCACCCTTGGGACTAGTGTCCTGTCTCCGAAATACGCTCATCCTCGCAGTGTCCTCTGAAGCGTATTTCGGAGATGAAAGGACACTAGTAATTCTATGATTCTAGTGTGGTTTCGCCTCGCAAATGCCATCTCCGAGCCCGCCGCGGATGCTGGATGGCATTTGCGAGACACCACACTAGTGTCCTGTCTCCGAAATACGCTCATCCTCGCAGTGTCCTCTGAAGCGTATTTCGGAGATGAAAGGACACTAGCAACTCTATGATTCTAGTGTGGTGACTCATACATTCGGTACCCGCCTTCCCGGCGGCGCGAAGCGCCAGCCGGGACCCAGGAGTTCCGGGCTCTGGGCCCCGGGTAGCCGCTGCGCGGCTCTCGGGGAAACGGGAATTGAATGAATGCGCCGGAACACTAGCGGCCATCAAGAGGCTCCCGTCATCAGCTTCACCACTGCCCATACGCAAGCGGCGACGATCCCGATCGCGAACAGCCGATTGAGCAGCAGCAGCAATTTCAAAAGACCGCCATCGACGTAGTCCTCGAGGATCACCTGCATGCCGAGCCGCATATGCCAGACGCCAGCCACTATCAGCACCCCGAGCGGAATGGCGATCAGCGGCCGCGCCAGTGCGCCGCGCACGACCTCGTAGGGTTCTCCAGCGAGCGTGACGACGAGCCCGGCAAGAACTCCCGCGAGCACCAGATTGCTGATGGCCGTCATGCGCTGCCAATGGAAATGCCGCGCGCCCTCGCGGCGATGCCGAGGTTTTGGAGCAACGGCCATGATCAGAACGCTCCCATTTTCCAGCCCGCGACGAGCCAGATCGCCAACGTGAGCCCGATCGAGCCGATCAGCGTCAGGCGCGACAGGCGGTCGACGGTCGCCAGCTCGAAGCCGCGACCGGTATCCCAATAGAGATGGCGCAGGCCGCCGAGCGCATGGTGCATCAGCGCCCAAGTATAGCCACACAGCACGATCCATCCGGGCCAGCTCTGCAAAATGGTGCTGAACGTCTCATAGGATTGTGGCCCGGCCGCCGCCGCGACCAGCCACCAGGCGAGCAGAAGCGACCCGAGATAAAGCGCGGCTCCGGTGATGCGATGCACAATCGACATCACCATGTTGATGAGCGGCTTGTAGATTTGCAGATGCGGCGACAGCGGTCGCGCCCGCACCGGCTTCGAATGCGCCATGATCACTCCGAGGCCAAGCTTCAAAGCGCCTTGTAGCCTGCCCGGCCCAGGCCAGCAATGCAGCCTCCGTCGCAGGGGCAGCGCAGCCGCCGCAGCCAACGTCGTCCGCCAGCCACCATTGCGGCCTCGCAACAGTCAGGGTCGCCAAAATCATGCTAACCTGCCGGCTGATTCGGGCGGGGCAGGTGACGCGTCCTCGGCGGCACATATTCGCGGAGATCGCACATGTTGGCACGAATGGGGATTTTGACTGCCGCGGCGCTGCTCGGGCTCGCGGCCCTGACACAAGCCACAACGCCAGCGCGCGCCGGGATCCTCGAGCTCCTGGTCGATGACACCAGCCGGGAGCGCTATTGCGATATCGAGCCCTGCCACCACAACGATCTCGAAGCCGATACGCGCTACGTCAAGGATCGCTATCTGCGCTATCATATCGAGACGACCCCGTCCGACTACGAGCTCCGCCAGATCGAGGTCATCGACGTGCCTCCGAAAGTGATGTTGCACGACCGCCCCGGGCAATATGTCTGGGTCGACGGCAAGCGGATGCTGATCGCCACGGCGAAAGCGAAAGTCGAGCTGGAAGGCGCTTGGACCGAGACCGTCACTGCCCGCGTGCTGGTGCGACCGGCCCGCCATCGCGTCATCCGCGAGCAGCCGCATTGGGCCTACTACGCCGATCGCATCGTCGTGCAGCGTGAAGGTTGCGGACACAGCTTCTTCTCGATGCGCTGCTGAGACTGAAGCAATTTTTCATCTTAACTTTACCAGATGATCATTCGGATCCAACGGCTCGAATTGGGGTTAATCTCGCTCGCTTAGCGTCGACCGGCCAGATACCGGCTCAGCAACGCCATCAAAGCGGGATCCGCTACCCATGTCATTCGTCAGGCTCACCTCGCTTGCGCTCGCGCTCGCCTTCGTAGCGCTTGTCCCCGTCGATGCCGATGCGACCGACCTCTTCCATCGCCGTCCCAGCGGCAAGGTCACGGCCTGCACTCGCCAAGTCGTGCAGCCGGCCCAGTACCAGCTCTTCGCCCGCCAGGTCCTGGCGACGCCCGGCTGGAGCGAGACTCGCGTCGAGCCCGCGGTTTACTCCGAGCGCACTGAGCGCGTATTGGTTGCTTCCGCCCAAAATGTGTGGGTTGCGCGTGCGCCAGTCTACCGCACCATCACAGTGCACGAGGTCATCCGGCCCGCCTATCGCAAATGGCGGACGAAGGTCGACGAGGCGGGCAACATGATCCGCTGCGAGGTGGTGGTGCCGGCCGAGGTCGCGGCCGTCCAGAGCCGCGTGCTGGTTTCGACCGGAAAACGTGTGAAGGTGCATCAACCCGCCGTCTATCGCACCGTCAGCCGTCCCGTTCTGGTGCGGTCGGCCCGCACCCATGTCGTGCGCCATGCCCCGGTCTATCGCACCATCCACGAGCGCCTGCTGGTTCGACCCGGCAGAGTAAGTTGGGTGAAGATTTGTGGGTAGCGAATTGAAGAGTGAGTAGCTAACCCCTACTCCCAACTCCCTACTCCCCCGATTTTAACGACCCATTTACCTCGACCCTCGACGCCCGGCGCCTTTCCTGAGCTGGGACACCATAGCTAGCATCGTCCTTGCATCTCCCGTCGCGACCCCTTCGCCACGCACGGGAGATACCGATGCTCAAGCGCTACCTGCAGAATTCCACCGCCGCCTTCGCCCGCAATGACGACGGCACCATCGCCGTCATGTTCGGAGTGATGTGCGTCGCCATGGTCGGCGTGCTGGGCCTCGCCGTCGATGGCGGCCGCGCCATGGGCGCCCAGGCCAAGGCCGACTCGGCGCTCGACGCCGCCGCGCTCGCCGCCACCCGCGCCCTCTTCACCTCGAACATGGACGACAGCGAGATCGAGGCCTACGCGCGCTCCTTCTTCCAGAGCAACATCGCGGGCGACGG
>JANNSW010000215.1:0-2800 GCA_031403055.1 Hyphomicrobiaceae bacterium
CGCTCGAACTGGTCGCCGGTCATGTTCGCGCCGTTCGAGTAGACCAATGCGCCCGAGGGCCTCGCCGAGTTGTCGAGCAGTGCCTTGTTCCAGCGGGCTGCCGCGTTGTGCAGGTCGATGGCTGCGGCGGCGGCCTCGATCGGGGAGAGGCCGTAGTGGTCATCGAGGGGGTGGAAGAGGGCAAGGTGCAGAATGGGTCGCGGGCCGGCACCCGCCTCGCCGTGAAAGCGCACCGTGCGGCCGGCGACCGTGTAGTCATAGGCGGCCGGCCAGCCATCGGCGCCGGGCACGATCTTCATGCGATCGGGCCGAAGCACGTGCAGCTCGCGCGGCCGATCGGCGAGGCTCACCAGCTCGAGATAGGCATTGCCCGCGACCAGCAGAAAGCCGTACCAGGCTTCCAGCAGATCCGGCTGGCTCTGCAGCATGTTCGGCCTGGCGAGCAGCGCCAGCAGCTCGTGCTCGGCAAGCTCATGCTCGCCATCGAACAGGAGCAACGGCACCGAGGCCGCCGCCTCCGAGATCATCCGCACACAGCGGTAGACCACCGGATTGGCAAGCACGCCCTCGCGGGCAAAGGTCGTGTAGTCGCGCGGCGCCCAGACCGGAGCGCCCTGGAACTGCAGCGCAATCAGGGAGCCCGTCGCACTGGATTTCTTTTCCGGCACGGGCTTCGGAGCCGCCGCCGGAGGGAGCCGGAGCCAGCGATCGAGAATGGACATGGGCCTCTCTTGGGGATCGGGTTGATCGGCTTCAGGCAGAGCGGATGCGCGGGCGCCCGGAGCGGGTGAGCATCAAATCGGTCAGCGCCCAGACCAGGGCGTCGAGCCGGTCGGGGCTGCGGCCGCCGGCCAGGCCTGACGAGCCGAAATCGCACATCTCGTCCTCGAGCTTGGCGTGGACGCCCACATGCGAGATGCGGCCCTGGGCATAGAGGGCTGCAACCGGCTCGGCGCGCAGCCATTTTCCGCGCAAGGCACGCACCTTCGTCACAGGAACCTCCGCATCGATCTGGGCAATCAGCGTCGTCACCAGATCGCCGCCCTGATTGATCTCCGCAACGAGCCGGTCGGCATCGAAGGCGTGATAGGCGGCGACCGCGATTCTCCCCCATTCGAGCGGCTCGCGCCCCTGAATGCTGCGGTCAGCCAGCACATAGCCGCGGCCATCCTCGCCCAGACCGGCGACGACGATGCCGCAGGCATCGCTCGATTTGCCGCTGGTAACGGGCGGATCGATCGCGACCACGATCCGGCCGAGGGGTGGCGCCTCGCGGACCCGAGCGGATTCGATCACAGACCGGCTGAACAACCCGTCGCCGCGATCCTCGATCAACTCGCCGTCGAGCTCCTGGCGGCCCAGAGCCGAGCCGGCATAGCGCTCCTCGATCGCCCGGATGAAGCCGGGTGCGAGGTTGACGGCATTGTCGGCGGTCCGGGTCCGCGTGACGATGGTCGCTGTCTCGGCGAGCAGCCGCTTCAACAGCGGCGTCGGCCGAGGCGTCGTCGTCACCACTTGCCGGGGTGATTCCCCCAGGCGCAGGCCGAACTGCAGCATGTCCCAAGTCGCCTCGGCATGTCGCCACTTGCAGATCTCGTCGCACCAGGCGGCCGAGAACTGGGGACCACGCAGCCCATCGGGCTCCTCGGCCGAGAACAATTGCGCGAGTGCCCCGTTTGGCCAGAGCAAGCGCCGGTTCGAGGGCTCGAACACCGGCCGCTCCTCGATGGGATGGACCGCGAGCAGCCCCGACACGCCTTCGACCATCACCGAGCGCACATCATTCATCGTTTCCCCGACGAGCGCGATGCGCGCGGCGCGAGCCCCATCCGGCGCGCCCTTGCCGGCCGCGATCCGGCGGACCCATTCGGCGCCTGCCCGCGTCTTGCCGGCCCCGCGGCCACCCAGAATGATCCAGGTCCGCCACTCGGGCATTGCCTCGGTCGGCGGCAACTGGTTTTCGCGCGCCCAAAGCAGCCAATCGTGAGTGATGCCCGCAATATCGACCAGGTCGAGCTGCGCCAGCAGCGCCTCAAGCTCTGAGCTGCTCCTTGAGTCGAGCAATTCGTTGAGCAAGCTCGAGACGCCAGCGCTCCGCATCATCCTCTCCCCTCGCCTGCTCGGTTGCGGTCCGCTCGGGGCGGGAGCCGGTCTTTGCGGTCTCGACGGCGCCGAGCCGATCCAGATTGCGCGCTAGCGTCCCCAGCTCGCGGGTTTCGCGCTCGCTATCCGCGAGGCTCGCCGGTGCCGCCTGATCGAGCCGTTCCTCGATCTGCGAGAGCTTTTTTTGCATGGCAATCAACAGCCTTTCCTTGATGGTGGCGGGCCGGGGAGCGATGGCCGATCGGCGCCGCCCACGCGGCGGCCAGCCCTTGTTGCTGGCGCGCCTGGAGATCGATGGCGCCGACACACCGCACAGCGACGCGATCTCTGTGATCATCTGGTCGGAATTCCGATACAGATCCTCGATCAGCACCCAATCGGGCACCGGTTTCTCAGCCATTCAAACTTTTTTCTGATGGAGGAGCGAGAGCAGTGCGGTGACCCGCAGGTGCAATCATCGCGTTATACACAAAACATGTAATTGCTCACCCCATGCCCGGTGAGGCCGCTGCGGGTGCGGGGCCGGCGGCGAGGGCTGCCTGGATGGCGTCGAGTGCGGTCCGGCCGTTGAGGCGGCCTGTTGCGACAATGGAGCAGATATCGGCGTAGACCTCCGCGCCCCACACCGATCGGAAGCCGTTGGTGACTTTGCGGAAGATGACGGACGGGCGCAGGTGACGCTCGGATGCGTTGTTGG
>JANNSW010000216.1:0-1980 GCA_031403055.1 Hyphomicrobiaceae bacterium
CTGGCCCAGTCGAATTTCCGGACAGGCACCATGGCCCAACATGCCCCCTCGACGGCGGTGGAAAAGCCGCGTTAGAGTGCGGCCATAGAGGGAGAAAACAACATGAACATGAAAACACTCATTGCTGCAGGTTTTGCGGCCTTCTTGATGAGCGGAACGGCCTTGGCCGACAAAGTGGTCATTTCCAACTGGGACGGCTACATGCCCAAGGACATGGCGGAACGCTTCAAGAAGGCAACCGGCCACGACCTCGAGGTGACGTTCCACGCCACCAACGAGGAGATCATGGGCAAGGTCACCGCCAACCGAGGCCAGGGCTACGACGTGCTGTTCGTCTCGGCGCCGTTCGCGCAGGCGCTGTACGCACTCGGCATCGCCGATACCATCATCGCCGGCAAGATCCCCAACCTGAAAAACCTCTATCCCGAGGCGACCAACCTCAAGCATGATCCGGGCAATCTGTTCTCGGTGCCCTATGCGTGGGGCACGACCGGTCTGTGCTACCGCTCGGATCTGCTGAAGGCACAGCCGACGAGCTGGAACGACCTGCTGAAGCCCGCCGACGACGTCAAGGGCAAGACCACGATGCTCGCGACCGACCGCTGGCTGCTGGCGGCCGGCATGCTCGCGAAGGGCTACTCGGTGAACGAGACCGACAAGGCCAAGCTCGAGGAGGTGAAGACGGTCCTGATCGAGGCCAAGAAGACGCTGCTCGCCTATGACGACACCACGTTCTATTCGAAGCTCGTCTCGGGCGAAGCGGTGCTGGTGCAGGCCTGGGACGGCTGGTGCAACTACGGCATCACCGAGAACAAGGCGATCAAGTACCTGGTGCCGAAAGAGGGCTCCGACCTCTGGGTCGACACCATGGTGATCATGAAGAACGCCAAGTCGAAAGACGCAGCCCACGCCTTCATCAACTTCGTGCTCGAAGCCGACAGCGGCAAGTGGGTCGCCGAGAACATCCTCTACAAGGTTCCCAACAAGGCCGCGATGGAAGCGCTCGACAAGGCGATGCTCGAGACCTACCCCAACCTCGCCATAGCGCCCGGCGACCTCGTCAAGCTCGAGGAGCTCGTCGACGTGGGCTCCGCGCAGAAGGACTATGCCCGCATCGTCGCGGAGATCCAGGCGGCGAAGTAGGCGTGCACGCACGTAGGCTGGCGCTGAGGCCGGCACGTTGCCGGCCGAAGCCCAGCAACCGAAATGCTGGGCTTCGCGTCCGCTCAGCCCAGCCTACATGACGGCGCTGCGTATGACCTCAACCCACGCCCGCATCCTGCTCGCATTGCCGGCGATCCTCTGGCTTGTCCTCTTGATGATCGTGCCGTGCGCGATCCTGCTCGTGAACTCGTTGTTCGAGCGCGGGGTCTATGGTGGCATCGACTATGTGCTGACACTCGAGAACTACCAACGCGCGTTCGATCCGCTGTTCCTGGGCATCTTCCTCTCCTCCGCCCGGATCGCGGCAACCACGGGGGCGATCGCGGTCCTGATCGGCTATCCAGCCGCCTACGCGATCAGCCGGGCGGCGCCTGGGCGACAGCCGGCGCTGCTGTTCCTGGTGATGCTGCCGTTCTGGACCAACTATCTCGTGCGCACCTATGCCTGGATGGTGATGCTGAACGGCAAGGGCATCATCAACAACGGGCTCGCGGCCGTGGGCGCGCCGACGCTGCCGCTTCTCTACAACGAGTTCGCCGTGATCCTCGGCCTCGTCTACAATTACACGCCGTTCGTGGTGCTGGCGATCTACTCCTCGCTCGGCCGCGTCAATCGCGAGATCCTCGAAGCCTCCGCCGACCTCGGCGCCTCGGGCCTCGACACGTTCCGGCGCGTGCTGCTGCCGCTCACCATCCCCGGCATCGCGACCGGCTTCGTGTTCGTGTTCGTGCTCTCGATCGGGAATTTCGTGACGCCGGCGCTGCTAGGTGGCAAGCGGGTCCAGATGATCGGCACCCTCGTCTACGACCAGTTCCT
>JANNSW010000217.1:0-7065 GCA_031403055.1 Hyphomicrobiaceae bacterium
CTCGTGATCATCGTCACGCCCTACACGGTCAACCCGGTCGGGATGTCGCAGGTCGCATTGCCTACGGACGGCCTGTTCGATCCCTCCGACGCCAAGGCCAACTTCATGGGCCAGCTCAACCGGGTCTATGGCCGCGACGACAAGCTTCCTGCCGGCCAATACGAAGGCAACTACGGCTTCATCATCGAATAATCGCGGGTCCACGGAGAACTGCCATGACGTCCTTCAAGAACAAGCAATGTGCATTCGGACCCGGCCTGCGGCCAGTCGCGATGCAACTGATCGCCGCCTCACTGCTCGCCACGAGTCTCGCCGGTTGCCGCGACTACAATGACGGCCGGCTGGTCTCCTGGGAGCAGCCGATGACGGTCGAGCAGCGCCACCCGATCGTGGTCGAGGAGGAGCGCCAGGTGCTCGCCCTCGATGTCGGTCGCGGCGCGACCGGTCTAACGGTTGCCCAGCGCGACGAGGTTGCCGGCTTCCTCGGCGCCTGGCGCGGCATGGGCGGCAATCGCCTGATGATCTCGGCCCCCAGTGGCGCCGCCAACGAGTATGCGGCCTATCACGTGGTTGCCGATCTTCGCCAGATGCTGCGCGGCGCCGGCGTCCCCGAGGCCGCGATCTCGGTCGATGCCTACCACGAGCGTGGAGGTAAACCGCCGGTAAAGCTTTCCTTCGTAGGCTATGTCGCCAAGGGCCCGGATTGCGGCCAGTGGCCGACGAACCTCGCCGAGGAGAAGCAGAACGTCAACTATCAGAACTTCGGCTGCGCGCAGCAGCACAACCTCGCCGCCATGATCGCCAATCCGCGCGATCTCGTGGAGCCGAGGGCGATGACGGCGCGCTCATCGGAGCGTCGTGACACGGCCTGGCGCGACTACGTCAATGCCAAGAGCACGATCTCCGAGACCAAGGACGAAGAGAAGGCCGGCAACATCAGCGACGTGGCGAAAAACTAATGAGCAACTCAGTTTACGCGAACCAGCCCATGGTGCTCGACGGCTACGAGGCCCGCGACCACCGCCATGGCGGCGATACGCTCGGCGAAGGCCGGCACGACCAGGCCAAGCCGATCCCTCGCATCACGGTGCAGGCCTTCTGCGAGACAGCCGAAACCGCCGAGACCGTGCAGGTCTGCAGCGAGGACCGGCGTTTGGCGCGGGCCCACGTCAACGTGCACATGGGGGGCATCTTCGCCGCCCAGGCGCACTATGCCGAGAATCCCTCGCCCAACCTCATCATCATCGAGTCGGCGCTCGATCGCTCGACGCTGCTGGGAGCGCTCGACCAGCTCTCCGAAAGCTGCGATGCCGGCACCAAGGTGATGATCGTCGGGCACAAGAACGACATCATTCTCTATCGTGAGCTGCTGAAGCGCGGTGTCAGTGAGTACCTGGTTGCGCCCGTCTCCCCGCTCACCCTGATGGAGAGCCTGTCGAACCTCTACACCGAGCCGGGCAGCGACCCCGTTGGGCATGTGATCGCTTTCATCGGCGCCAAGGGCGGCGTAGGCTCCTCGACGCTGTGCCACAACGTTGCCTGGACCGTTTCGCGGATGCTGCAGACGAACGTCGTGATCACCGATCTCGACCTTCCCTTCGGCACGGCGGGTCTCGACTTCAACCAGGACCCCGTGCAGGGCATTGCGGACGCCCTGTCGAGCCCCGAGCGGCTCGACGAGGTGCTGCTCGACCGCTTGCTGGCGAAATGCACCGACCACCTGAGCCTGTTCGCAGCCCCGGGTGTGCTCGATCGCAACTACGACATCGATCCGGCAGCATTCGAGCACGTGCTCGATATCGTGCGCAACAACGTTCCCTATGTCGCGCTCGACGTGCCTCACATCTGGACGACGTGGGCCAAGCAGGTCGTGCTGGGCGCCGATCAGGTCGTCATCACGGCTGCCCCCGACCTCGCCAACCTGCGTAACGCCAAGAACCTGGTCGACCTGCTGAAGCAGCATCGCAAGAACGACAAGCCGCCCCAGTTGGTTCTCAACATGGTCGGCATGCCAAAGCGGCCCGAGATCCCGGTCAAGGAGTTCGCCGAGGCCCTCGAGCTGAAGCCCCAGGCCGTCATCGAGTACGATGCTGAAACCTTCGGGCTTGCCGCCAACAACGGCCAGATGGTGGAGGAGCTCGGCACCAAGTCGCGTTCCGCCGACCACATCCGCAACCTTGCCTGCGCGCTGACCAACCGGTCGGCTCCCGTAATCGAGCAGAAGTCGATGCTTGCGCCATTGCTGGCGCGGTTCACTCGCAAGAAGTCCTGAGACTAGAACGGCTGGAGCCCATCCAATGTTCGGCAAGCGCACTGGAAACGAACTGCAGACGCCGCGGCGCAGCGGGCCTCCTCAGCCCGTGCCGATGGCTGGGCCAGTCAAGGACCTGCCAAAGGCGGCCGCCGGTGCAAGACCGGCGGCCCCCGAGGCCATGCCCAAGGCCGAGGTGACGGCTGCCCGCGGTGGCGCCACTGCCGCCGAGAAGGCCAAGGCCTCGACCGAGCGGCGCCACTCGGAAGAGTACTATGACATCAAGACGACGGTCTTCAACGCGCTGATCGACACGATCGACCTGACTCAGCTCGCCAAGCTCGACGCGGAAGCGGCGCGAGAGGAGATCCGCGACATCGTCGGCGAGATCATCCAGGTCAAAAACGTCGTGATGTCGATCGCCGAGCAGGAAGAGCTGCTCGAGGACATCTGCAACGACGTGCTGGGCTACGGTCCGCTCGAGCCGCTGCTCGCGCGCGACGACATCGCCGACATCATGGTCAACGGCGCCAACACGACCTACATCGAGACCGGCGGCAAGGTCGAGCGCACCAGCGTCCGCTTCGCCGACAATACCCAGCTGATGAACATCTGCCAGCGCATCGTCAGCCAGGTCGGCCGGCGTGTCGATGAATCGAGCCCGATCTGCGACGCGCGCCTCCCCGACGGCAGCCGTGTCAACGTCATCGCCCCCCCGCTTGCGATCGATGGCCCCTGCCTCACCATTAGTAAGTTCAAGAAGGACAAGCTGAAGCTCGAGCAGCTGTTGAAGTTTGGCTCGATCAGCCCGCAAGGCAAGACGATCCTGGAGATCATCGGCCGCGTACGCTGCAACGTCGTCATCTCGGGCGGCACGGGCTCGGGCAAGACGACGCTGCTCAACTGCATCACCGGTTGCATCGACGAGGACGAGCGCATCATCACCTGTGAGGACAGCGCCGAGCTCCAGCTGCAGCAGCCCCACGTGGTGCGCCTCGAAACCCGTCCGCCCAATCTCGAGGGCGAGGGCCAGATCACCATGCGCGACCTGGTCAAGAACTGCCTGCGTATGCGTCCCGAGCGGATCATCGTCGGCGAGGTGCGCGGCCCGGAGGCCTTCGATCTCCTCCAGGCCATGAACACCGGTCACGACGGCTCGATGGGTACGCTCCACGCCAACAGCCCGCGCGAAGCCATCAGCCGTATGGAGAGCATGATCATGATGGGCGGCTTCTCGCTGCCCGTCCGCACCATCCGCGAGCAGATCGTGGGGGCCGTGGACATCATCGTGCAGGCTGCGCGGCTGCGCGACGGCTCACGCCGCATCACTCACATTACCGAGGTGGTGGGCATGGAAGGCGAGGTGGTGACCCTGCAGAACCTGCTAGTCTACGACATTCTCGGCGAGGACAAGAACGGCAAGCTGATCGGCCGCCATCGCTCGACCGGCATCGTGCGTCCCCGCTTCTGGGATCGTGCGGCCTATTATGGTGAGCAGGATCGGCTCGCCGCGGCTCTCTCCTCCTCCGAGGTCCAGGACGACAATGGCATGCTGATGGGAGAGTCGAATGGCTGAGATTCTCGTCGTCATCCTTGCCGCGCTGAGCGTCGGGGTGATCGCCTATCTGGCGGTCATACCCTATCTGTCCGGCGAGAAGAAAACCGCCAAGCGCGTCCAGGATGTTTCCAAGGGCCGCAACAGCCGTTCGAGCCGAAACTCGGCGGACGAGCTGAGCGCACGCAAGAAGAACGTCCAGGATTCGCTGAAGGAGCTCGAGAAGAAGCAGAAGTCGAAGGGGCGCCTCTCGATTCGCACCCGGCTGATGCGTGCGGGCCTCGAGGCGACACCGCGCGACTTCTACATCGCGAGTGCGATCACGGGCATTGTTCTGGCCGGTGGCGTGATGATCGCAGGCGGCGATTTCCCGCTGGCTGGCCTGCTCGGCTTCGTTGGCGCGCTCGGTCTGCCGCGCTGGGTGGTCGGTTTCCTCGTCAAGCGGCGGCAGGCGAAGTTCCTGCACGAGTTCGCCAATGCCATCGATGTGATCGTGCGCGGCGTCAAGACCGGCCTGCCGCTGAACGAATGCCTCGAGATCATCGCGCGCGAAAGCCCCGAGCCGGTGCGCAAGGAGTTCGCCGAGCTGGTCGAGCAGCAGCGCATCGGCATCCCGCTCGGCGACTGCTTCGAGCGCATGATGGAGCGGATGCCGGTCCCCGAGGTCAACTTCTTCTCGATCGTGATCTCGATCCAGCAGTCCGCGGGCGGTAACCTCGCCGAAGCGCTGGGCAACCTCTCGGGCGTGCTCCGGTCGCGGACCATGCTGAAAGCGAAGGTGCAGGCGCTGTCATCGGAAGCCAAGGCTTCGGCGGCGATCCTGGGTGCCCTGCCGTTCATCGTGATGACGATGGTCTACATCACCTCGCCCGACTACATCTCGTTGCTGTGGAAGGATCAGATGGGACACTTGATGCTTGCCGGTGCGGGCTTCTGGATGTTCTGCGGTCTCTACATCATGCGCAAGATGATCAACTTCAAGTACTGATCCGCGTCTCGCAGCAAGCGCCGTTCGGCGGAGGCACCACATGTTCGATATCATCTTCTCCATGGTCGCCAACCCGCAGATGGCGGTGACGTTCTTTGCGGCGATCGCGGCATTTGCGACGGTGCTGACGATCGCGTTGCCCTCGTTCTCGCGCGACCGCATGGCGGGGCGCATGAAGGTGATGGCGCTCGAGCGCGACAAGATGCGCGCGGCCCGCTTCGCCGAGATGCAGGCTGCCAACAAACCCCAGAACGCGCGCCTGCGTCGCGAGACCAAGGGTTATGTGTCGCAGGTCGTGGATCAGCTCAACCTGCGCCAGGCCTTCGAGACCGACGAAGTGAAGCGGAAATTGAAGATGGCGGGTCTGCGCGGCCAGGCGCCGGTCATCATGTTCGTCTTCTTCCGTTTCGCGATGCCGATTGCGACCTTCGTGGGCTCGGTATTCTATCTGTTCGTTGCCCGCGACCACGAGTTGCCGGTGTTCGTGCGGCTCGGCATCTGCCTTGCCTCCGCCTATCTCGGCCTCTACCTGCCCAACGTCTTCATCTCGAACCTCATTCAGCGCCGCCAGCTCTCGATCTCGCAGTCCTTCCCCGACGCACTCGACCTGCTGCTGATCTGCGTGCAGTCGGGCATGTCGACGGAAGCTGCTTTCGGCAAGGTGTCGAAGGAGGTGGCGGTGCAGTCGATCGAGCTGGCGGAAGAGTTTTCGCTGACGACGGCCGAGCTCTCCTATCTGCCCGAGCGGCGCCTCGCCTTCGAGAACCTCGCCAAGCGCACCGGCATCCCTTCAGTCAAGGCGGTGGCGACCAGCCTGATCCAGGCCGAGCGCTATGGTACGCCCGTCAGCCAGGCGCTGCGGGTGATGGCGAAAGAGAACCGCGAGTTGCGCATGTCGGCTGCCGAGAAGAAGGCGGCGGCCTTGCCGCCCAAGCTGACGGTGCCGATGATCGTGTTCTTCCTGCCGGTGCTGTTCGTCGTCATCATCGGCCCGGCCGCGATCCAGTACATGCGCCTCAACAAATAGGCGGGCAGCATCAGGCCGCCGTCGGCAGCGAAGGTCTCCTCGCTCACCGCTCGCCCTTGGCCAGCTGGTCGATCTGGCGCTGCATGGCGGTGAGCTGGTCACGCAGGATCTCGATCTCGTTGCGGGTATCGACCTTGGCGGCAGGCTCGGATCCGGGCGCGGCGAACGCGGGAGCGGTCTCCGGCTCGGTGCTGGCCTCCCCATTGGCTTCGCCCGGCCGCCCGATGTGACCAAACGGCGTGAACATGGTGAAGGCCTTCTCGAACATCGCCATGTTCTTCCTGGCCTGCTCCTGCATGGCATCGAGCGCGGTCGTACCGAACGGATTGGCGGCAAACGGCGCCACGCCCCAGACATCCGTCAACTGCTTGCGGAACTTCGCCTGATCCCGGGTGAGCATGCCCATGGCGAGGTCGAGATAGCTCGGCACCAGCCGGCCCATGCTGTCGCCATAGAAGCGAATGAGCTGCCTGAGGAAATTGACCGGCAGCAGGTTCTGCCCGCGCCCCTCCTGCTCCAGGATGATCTGGGTCAGCACGCTGTGCGTCAGCTCCTCGCCGGTCTTGGCGTCGTAGACGACGAAGTCGCGCTCGGCTTTCACCATCTGCGCGAGGTCCTCGAGCGTGACGTAGGTGCTGGTCTCGGTATTGTAGAGGCGACGGTTCGCGTATTTCTTGATCGTCACCGGCTTCTTGGTCTCGGCCACGTCGCTGCTCGCATTCCGCTGGGAGGTGTTTCTCGTGTGTTGCATTGCGGCACCTTAGCACATTCGTGAGGGAGCGGAACTCGGATTGCGCACAATCGCGTATGCTTGCGGTGTAGGTCGGACTGACGCCGGGCACCGCCCGGCGGATGTCCGACATCACCACTCCGCAGCGTCGGACATCGGACGTGGAAAGCGCCCTCAGTCCGACCTACGAGGCTCCGTCATCGCGAGCAGCACGCGCCGCAAGCACCTTTTGCTCCGCCGGCAGGAGAGGATGCGGCAACCTCCGGTCGGGCCGCACCGGATCGCGAGGAGATGCGCCTCGATCTTGCGTGCGATAGTGAGCCGCCAGGCCTCGCCCTCGTCCACGGCGCCCGCCGGGTCGAACGGCCGCCGCATCTCCGCCAGAGTCATGAAGCGCTCTCCCGGCCGGGACGAGCGGTGGAGGCCGTCTCCCGCCGGGTCGCGGGCCCCCGCGCGGCGGATCGCCTCGATCCTTGCCACGATCGTGCGGCGCCAGAACGCGGCTTCGGCCTCG
>JANNSW010000218.1:0-3381 GCA_031403055.1 Hyphomicrobiaceae bacterium
GCCAGGCCCTTGGCCTTGGCGACGGCGTAGCGGAACATCTCGGGAGTGAGGCGGTTGGTGTTGGTGTTGTAGCGGGAGCAATGGTAGCTGTCGACGAGATGGACGCCGTCCGCCAGCCGGTGTGCGGCGCCGTGCGCGAAGGGATGGCGCGCTTTCTGGGCACCCACAGCCGCCAGCACGTTCTCGTGCGCGATGCGGCCGAGCGCGAGCACGCTGCGCAGCTTCGGCATGCTGCTCAAGGTCGCACCGAGGAAGACGCGACAGGCCTTGGCCTCGAGCCCGGTCGGCTTGTTCTCGGGCGGCACGCAGCGCACGGCGTTGGTGATCATGCAACCCGTGAGCGTCAGCCCATCATCGGGATCAGCGCGATAGGGACCCACGGCCAACCCCAGCTCGATCAAGGTCGCATAGAGCAGATCGCCCGCGAAATCGCCGGTGAAGGGGCGTCCGGTGCGGTTGGCGCCCTTCAGGCCCGGAGCCAGCCCCACGATCAGCAATGGGGCGCCGTGCGAGCCGAACGAGGCGACCGGCGCGTTGTGGAAATCGGGAAGCTCGCGCCGGTTGCGGGTACGGAACTCGGCAAGCCGGGGGCAGAGCGGGCAGTCCCGCTCGGGCTCGGCGGCGCTCGCGGGGCTAGCTGGCCGCATCGGCATGACCCTCAGGGCTCGGCGAAATCGTCCTCGTCCTCGAAGACCGCGGGACCAGTGGTCGATGCCACTGGAGCCGGCGCGCCCGGACGCTGGTAGCGCCCGCCGCCGCCAGTCGATTCGCGCTGCGCCCGGATCGAGGGGTCGCGGCAGATCAGCTTCTCCAGGTCGGCGAGATCGACGAACTGGTCGGCCTGGCGCCGCAACTCATCGGCGATCATGGGGGGTTGCGACTGCAGCGTGGAGATCACGCTCACGCGCTTGCCCTTCTGCTGCAGGGCTTCCACCAGCGAGCGGAAATCGCCATCGCCGGAAAACAGCACGATGTGATCGAGTTGCTCGGCCAGCTCCATGGCATCGACCGCGAGCTCGATGTCCATGTTGCCCTTGATTTTGCGCCGGCCGGTCGCGTCGGTGAACTCCTTGGTGGGCTTCGTCACCATGGTGTAGCCATTGTAGTCGAGCCAGTCGATCAGCGGGCGGATGGAGGAGTATTCCTGATCCTCGATCAGAGCGGTGTAGTAGAGCGCGCGCACGAGCTGCGCCTTGCCGCGGAAGTAGGTCAGCAGCCGCTTGTAGTCGATATCGAACGTCAGCGATTTGGCGGTGGCGTAGAGATTGGCACCGTCGATGAAGAGCGCGACGCGCTCGTTGGGATAGAAATGCATGTGATCACCTCATCAAGAGCAATGGCATTTTTTACCGAACAGGCTTGACCCACCGCGCGCAATGCGAAACGGGAGCGACCCCGCAGGCCAAGGAATGGCGTTATAGGGCATAATATGGGCTAGGCAATGGCCGATGTGGGGATGCGACGAATTGTGGGGCAAATGACTGGCAAGGCGACACGGGTGCTGCTGGCGGTGGGGGCCAATGTGAGGGGCGCCTGGGGCGGTCCGCGCGAGACGATTGCGCGCGCGATCGGGGAGCTGCCACGGCGCGGCGTCGCGATCCTCGCTGTTTCGCCGTTGCTCGAGACCGAGCCCGTTGGCGTGGTCGAGCAGCCGAGCTTCGTGAACGCGGCGCTGCTCGCCGAGACAGGGCTCGAGCCGCAAGCTCTGCTCGCTGTCTTGAAGCAGCTCGAGGCCGATGCCGGCCGGATCGCGACGGTGCGCTGGGGGCCGCGGGCGCTCGACCTCGACATCATCCTCTACGGCGACCGGATGCTCGGCTGGCAGGACGGCCGGCCGATGGCTCAAGCCTCGCTCGTCATTCCCCACCCACACATGCATGAGCGCACATTCGTGCTGGTGCCGGCGGCAGCGATCGCGCCGGACATGCGCCATCCTGTGCTGGGAGCGACAGTCGCCGAGCTGCTGCAGCGGATCGAGGTTCTCTGAAGCGGAGCCGCCCCCCTTGACCCTCGCTCTGTCGCAGTGCAGCAACAGGACATGAACATCCTCCTCATCGGCTCGGGCGGGCGTGAGCATGCGCTCGCCTGGGCATTGTCGGCGAGTCCACTGCTCACGCGGCTCACTTGCGCTCCCGGCAATCCCGGAATCGCCAAATTGGCCCACTGTGTCGCGCTCGACGTGTCGGACCACGTGGCGGTGATCGCCTTCTGCCGCGCCGAGCGCGTCGACCTCGTCGTCGTTGGCCCGGAAGCCCCCCTCGTTGCCGGGCTCGTCGACGACCTGGCGCTGGCCGGCATCAAGGCTTTCGGGCCGACGCGAGCGGCAGCCCGGCTCGAAGGCTCCAAGGGCTACACCAAGGACCTGTGCACGGAGGCCGGCATCCCGACCGCCGCCTATGGCCGTTTCACCGATCGGGCCGCCGCGCTCGCCTATCTGCGCAGGCAAGGCGCGCCGATCGTCGTCAAGGCGGACGGTCTCGCCGCCGGCAAGGGTGTGACGGTCGCGATGACGCTCGCGGAGGCGGAAGCCGCGGTCGATGCCTGCTTTGCCGGCAGTTTTGGAGCGGCCGGCGCCGAGGTGGTGATCGAGGAATTCCTGGAGGGCGAGGAGGCGAGCTTCTTTGCTTTGGTCGACGGCGAGACCGCGCTTGCGCTCGCGACCGCCCAGGATCATAAGCGCGCCTTCGACGGCGACCAGGGTCCCAACACCGGCGGCATGGGGGCATACTCGCCCGCGCCCGTGATGACTGCGGCGATGGTGCGCCGCACCATGGCGGAGATCATCCGGCCGACGGCCGCCGCCATGAAGGCCCGCGGGACGCCGTTCAAGGGTGTGCTGTTCGCCGGTCTGATGATCACGCCGCAAGGCCCCAAGCTGATCGAGTATAATGTCCGCTTCGGCGATCCCGAGTGCCAGGTGCTGATGCTGCGCCTGAAATCGGACCTGCTGCCGGCGTTGCTGGCGGCCTGTGACGGCGTGCTGAAGAGTTTCGACCTGCGCTGGCACGAGGATGCGGCCTTGTGCGTCGTGATGGCGGCGAAGGGCTATCCGGGCGAGGTTGCGCGCGGGACGGAGATTCGCGGTCTCGACGCGGCGGCGCGGATGGAGGGCGTCGAGATCTTCCATGCCGGCACCAAGGCCGATGGCGACCGGATCCGCGCCCATGGCGGGCGGGTCTTGAACGTGACGGCGCGAGGCCAGACGGTTACGCAAGCGCGCGAGCGGGCCTATGCGGCGGTCGGGCGGATCGACTGGCCGGAGGGCTTCTGCCGGCGTGATATCGGCTGGCGGGCGCTCGAGCGAAAGGCCATGCCATGACGTCACTCCCCGACCTCTTCCCAGGCTTTGCCGCGCGCCGCGTCCCGGTGCCCGGCGCCGAG
>JANNSW010000219.1:0-3540 GCA_031403055.1 Hyphomicrobiaceae bacterium
CGATTGGCCGCGGCGGATCGTGCTCGATCTGTGGGCCTCGCCCGCCATGCGCACGGGCGGCGAGGAGCTGGCGACAGGCCTTGCGCTGATGGGGGTGCGCCCGGTCTGGGACTACGCCTCGGCGCGCGTCACGGGCATCGAGGCCATTCCAATGGCCAAGCTCGCCCGCCCGCGGGTCGATGTCACCCTGCGCGTCTCCGGGCTCTTCCGCGACGTGTTCCCTGCCCAGATGGGTCTGTTCGATCAGGCCGTGCGCATGGTGGCACGGCTCGATGAGGACGATGCCGACAACCCACTCGGCGAGGCTCGCCGCAAGGCCCAGAGCCTCGATCGGGTTTGGGGCTCGGCACCTGGCAGCTTCGGCACCGGCGCGGCTCGCCAGGCGCTCGACGGCGACTGGGGCGAGCGCGCCGAGCTGGGCGCGACCTATCTCGCGTCCGCCACCCATACCTTCGGCGCCCAGGGCGAGGCTCGTCCAGCGCAGGGCTTTGCCGAGCGCGTGGCGACATCCGACGCCCTCGTTCACGTCCAGGACGACCGCGAGCGCGACATCCTCGATGCCGATGGCGTCGCCGACTATGTGGGCGGATACGCAGCGGCGAAGGGCTCGCACGCCGCCCTCTACCACCTCGATACCAGTGCGCCCGGAGCGGCCCCACGCGCCCGCACCCTCGCCGAGGAGATCGCCCGCGTCGTGCGCGGCCGGGTGGCGAACCCGGCCTGGATCGCCGGACAGATGCGTCACGGCCACCGCGGCGCGGCCGAGTTCGCACAAGCGGTAGAAGCGGTCTATGCTTTCGCCGCAACCGCGGGCATCGTGACCGGCCACCAATTCGATGCCGTGCATCAGGCTTTCGTGGCGGACGAGATGGTGAGTGAGTTCATCGTGACGCACAACCCGCGCGCCGGGCGGGCCATCGCCGAGCGGCTGGAGGATGCGATCCGCCGCGGACTCTGGAGGCCGAGGCGAAACGCGGTCGCGGCCGAGCTGAGGCTGCTTGCGGGCGAGGGTGCGTCATGACGGCCGCCGCCCAAATGCGCCGGGGTTGGTGTCCGGGTGTACTCCGCCCGATGCAGACGGGTGACGGGCTGCTGGTGCGGTTGCGGCTGACGGCGGGCGTGCTGCCGGTCGGGCTCGCACGGCGGATCGCGGACTGGGCGCGGCGCTTCGGCAACGGCCAGATCGACCTCTCCCAGCGTGGCAACCTGCAATTGCGCGGTGTGACCGAAGCGACCTTGCCCGCTCTCACCGACGCGCTCGCCGGCGCCGGCCTGATCGACCCGAGCCCGGCCGCCGAAGCCGTCCGCAATGTGCTTGCGAGCCCACTCGCCGGCATCGATCCGGCAATGCCCGTCGATGTCCGCCCGATTGCCGCGGCGCTGGCAGCGCTCCTTGCGGCAACGCCCGAGTTGCATCGGCTGCCCACCAAGTTCACCTGGATCGTCGATGGCGGCGGCTCACTGCCGCTCGACGGCATCGACGCCGATGTGCGGTTCCGCGCCAACGGCGACGGGCGTTTCGCCGTCGGGTTGCAGCGCAGCGACGGTGTCGCTCGGCTCCAGGCGATCGGGGCTGACGAGATCGTTCAGCGCGCGGGCGCGATCGCGCGGTGGTTCCTGGGGCTCGGCGACGGGCTCCGGCGGATGCGTGACGTTCCAGACGCCGCTCTCCCATCCACGCCAACACCGTCATACCACCGCAGCCATGACGCGCGACGGATGGCCGGGGCAGTGATGGCGAGCGGATCGCCGATAGCGGTGCTCGCGGGGCTCCCATTCGGGCGCACCGATGCGGATGGCCTCCTCGCTCTCACCCGGGTCGCCGCAAAGCACGGCGTCGGCGAGCTGCGGCTGACGCCCTTCCGGGCGATCGCACTGCCGCTGCGGAGCAACGGGCTGATCGCCGATCTCGCTCAGGCTGGCTTCATCACCGACCCCGCCGATTCGCGGCTTGCCATCATCGCCTGCTCAGGCGCGCCCTTTTGCGCATCCGCCTCCACCTCGACACTCGCCGATGCGGGGCGGATCGCGCGCGCGCTAGCCGGCCGGAACCCGGTGCCTGACATTCACGTTTCCGGTTGCGCCAAGGGCTGCGCCCATCCTCATGGCGCAACCATCACCCTCGTCGGGTCGGACGGCGGTTACGGCCTCGTCCGTGACGGCAGCGCGCGCGAGGAGCCGACCGAGTGGCTCACCTCCGCCGATGTCGCGACCCGCATCCCCTCGATCCTGGGTGAAGCCAGATGACCCGCGACTACATCCGCGACGGCGCGGAAATCTACCGGCGCTCCTTTGCCATGATCCGGGCGGAGGCCGATCTCGCGCGCTTTCCCGGAATCGAGGAGCGAATCGCGGTGCGGATGATCCATGGCTCCGGTCAGGTCGGCATTGCGCCACTGATCCGGTTCTCATCAGGGTTCGGCGAACGGGCACGGGCAGCGCTGCGAGCCGGTGCCCCGATCCTGTGTGACGCCAAGATGGTCGCGGAAGGTGTCACGCGCGCGCGGCTGCCCGCCCGCAACGAGATCATCTGCACCCTCGCCGACCCGAGCGTGCCGGCGCTGGCCGTGCGGCTCGCCAACACCCGCTCAGCCGCCGCGCTCGAGCTGTGGCGTGAGCGACTGCCCGGCAGCGTCGTTGCCATCGGCAACGCTCCAACCGCCCTCTTCCGGCTGCTCGAGCTGCTCGATGAAGGTCTCGCGCCGCCCGCGGCCGTGATCGGTGTGCCAGTCGGGTTTGTCGGCGCGATGGAATCGAAGGAGGCACTCGCCGCCGACGGCCGGGTACCCTATCTGATCGTCGAAGGCCGGCTCGGTGGCTCCGCCATGGCCGTCGCCGCCGTCAACGCGCTCGCGAGCGATCTCGAATGACGCTACCTCCGATTACGCCAGGCACGCTCTATGGCGTCGGCGTCGGGCCGGGCGAGCCGGAGTACCTGACGGTGCGCGCCGTCGAGGTCCTGAAAGGCGCCGACGTGGTCGCCTGGTTCGCCAAGCGCGGGCGGCGGGGGAACGGCCGCACGATCATCGACGGCGTGATCGGCAAAGGACGTGAGGAGCTGGCGCTGCACTATCCGATCACCACCGAGCGGCCGGTCGGCGATCCAGAGTACGAGCGGCTGATCGCGGAGTTCTACGAGGAGGCGACAAATGCGGTCAAGACCGTGCTCGACGCCGGCAAATCCGTCGCCGTCGTGTCCGAGGGCGATCCCTTCTTCTACGGCTCCTTCATGCACATCTGGCGGCGGTTGCGCGGGCAGGTCCCGATCGAGGTCGTACCTGGAGTGACCGGCATGTCGGCCTGCTGGACGCGCGCTGGCGTCCCCATCACCTGGGGCGACGACGTGCTGACGGTGTTGCCGGCAACGCTGGGGGAGGACGTTCTCGCCGCGCGGCTGGCGACGACCGATGCTGCCGTCATCATGAAGCTCGGCACCAACCTGGCGAAAGTCCGCCGAGCCATCGTGCGCGCTGGATTGCTCGATCGGGCGATCTACGTGGAGCGCGCCAGCATGGCGGGAGAGCACGTCTGCCCGCTCGC
>JANNSW010000220.1:0-4466 GCA_031403055.1 Hyphomicrobiaceae bacterium
GAAGGCCTCGCCGATCGTCGCCGCCGCCTCGGCCGCCGCGAGCCCTTCCTCCAATCCGGCAATCGCGCCGATCCCGAGCGAGGCAGACTGCTTGACGATCCGCTCGGGCAGGCACTCGCCGAGGGAAGCGACCAGCGCGGCCTTGGCTCCGGTCGTGCGGGCGGCGGTGGCGAAGGCCTGCAGCGTGGGCTGCCAGCTCGCGTCCGAGCAGCGGTCGCCGCGCGGGAAGTCGAGCACCAGATAGGAGAGATCGAAGCCGGCCTGCAGCACGCTGGTGAAGGTTGCCGTCAGGCGCTCCTCGTTGCCCCAGATGAAGGTGTGGTAGTCGAGCGGATTGGCGACGGTCACGAGCTCGGACAGCGTGCCCTCGACCTTGGCTTTCTGAGCCGGCGTGAAGGGGCGCGCGTGCAGCGGGCTCGCATCGATCAGGTCCGACATCAGAGCGGCTTCCCCGCCCGAGCAGCTCATGGAGACGATGTCGCGGCCGCTGAGCGGCCCGACGAAGTGCAGGAGCTTCAGGGTCTCCAGCAGCTCGGGCAGCGAGCGCAGCCGCGCGATGCCGATGCGGCGGAAATAGGCATCGACAATCTGGTCGGCGCCTGCGAGCGAGGCCGTGTGGGACATGGCGGCCGCCGCGCCCTGGGCGCTCGCACCGAGCTTCATGGCGGCGATCGGGATGCGTTTGGCTGCAGCCTTCGCGACGGCCCGGTCGAACGCCGGCAGGTCGTCGATCGCTTCCATGATGAGGCCGATCGCAGTGACGCGGGGGTCCTCGAGCAGGGCTTCGATCAGGCGTGAGAAGCCGATGCGCGCCTGGTTGCCGAGCGTGAAGACATAGGCGAGCGGCAGGCCGCGCTGCTGCATGGTGACGTTGACGGCGATGTTGCCCGATTGGGCGATGATGGCGACGCCGTTCTCGACCCGCTCGCCGCCATGCTGGTCGGGCCAGAGCACCGCGCCGTCGAGATAGTTGAGCGTGCCGTAGCAATTGGGGCCCATGAAGGCCATGTCGCCGGCGGCGTCCAGCAGCGCATGGTGCAGCTCGAGCCCGCGCGCGCCCGCCTCCTTGAACCCCGCCGCGAAGCAGACCGCACCGCCCGCTCCCTTCGCCGAGAGCTCGCGCATGACGTCCACCGTCAACTCGCGATTGACGCCGATGAAGGAGGCGTCCGGCGCGCTGGGCAGCTCGGCGACCGAGCGGTAGGCGCGATAGCCCGCGACCTCGTCCTTCTTGGGATGCACGGGCCACACGGGCCCTTCGAAGCCGATCTTCCGCGTCTGCCGCACCACCTCCTCGGCCCACCCGCCGCCGAAAACGGCGATCGATTTCGGGCGGATCAGGCGTTGGAGGTTCGTGGCGAGGCTGGTGGGGTTCAAGGCAGCGACCTTTGCGCTATCGTTCGTATCGCCCTCTCGATGCCGGTCGTGGCGTCGCTTTGTCAACGCAACTCGTCACCCCCGCCGCATCGTCTCCCGCCACGCGATTACGATGCCGCTGCCGCAGATGAGGGCGATGCCGAGCCAGGTGGCGGCGACCGGAAACTCGTTGAACACGAGATAGCCGAGGATGATGGTGGTCACCAACTCGAAATAGCTGAGCGGGGCGATCGCCGTCGCATCGATGTGCTCGTAGGCCATGGTGACCAGCAGATGGCCGATGCCGCCCGACAGCCCGAGCGCGAGGAAGAGGAGCCAGTCCCTGAGCGTCGGCTCGACCCAGACGTAGGGCATTGCGAACGACAGCACGAAGGTCGCGAGCACGCAGGTGATAGTCTGGGTGAGGAAGGCCGGATCGGAGCCCGCCAACCGGCGCGTGGCGACGGCATAGAAGGCGAAGGCAACAGCCGATCCGACGGCGAACAGCACGCCCGGTGACAGGGTCTGGAAGCCCGGCCGGACGATGAAGAGGACGCCGACGAAGCCGACGACGACAGCGCTCCAGCGCCAGATGCCGACCCGCTCGCCGAGCAGGAAGGGAGCCATGGCCGTCACGAGGAAGGGATAGACGAAGAAGATCGCCAGAGTTTCGGACAGCGGCAGGAAGGGCAGCGCCGCGAAGTAGAGGATGTTGGCCGTCGGCAGCAGAAACGCCCGCAGCAGCTGGGTCCAGGGCTTGGCTGGCCGCATGCCTTCGAGGCCATAGAGCCGCAGCGCGATCGGGATCGCGAACAGGCTCTGCCAGACGTAGCGGCCCCAGGCGATCTGCAGCACGTGGAAGCTGACCGACAGCAGCTTGGCGGTGGTGTCCACGTAGGGCAGGATCACCATCGCGGCGATCATCAGCAGGAGGCCCTTCATGGGCCGGCGGTCGGGCAGGCTCCCACTTTGCTGGCTCGTCATGCCCTGCCCGCTCTCGGCTCATTCGCTCGAGCGGTCGTCGCAGGTGCGTCCCGGATTGGCAAGGCGGGTTGCCGGGGCTGTGGCATGCCGCCAGAGCAGGGCACGTTCGCGCCCGCGCAGCTCAGTTCTTGTCCTCCGGCAGGACCGGCAATTGATGGACGTCGATGCCTTCCTCGGCCAGCGCTCGGGCCTCCTCGGGGGTAGCCTCGCCATAGATGCCGCGGTGCTCGGCCTCGTCGTAGTGGATCTTGCGGGCCTCGTCGGCGAACTTGTCGCCCACATAATCGGCATTGCTCCGGACATGATCGCGGACGCGGCGCATCAGCTCGACCACCTCGCGCGGCACGTGGGCCGCGGCGGGCTGGGGCGCAGGCAGCGACTCGGTCGATGGGCCAGCCGGCGCGGGCATTCTCGTTTCGCTCGTGCGCAGGCTCGGGGCCATCAGCGCCTTCGTCACCTTCTCCGACCCGCACACGGCACAGGAGACGAGCCCCCTGGCTTCCTGCTCGTCATAGGCGGCGCTCGAGCGGAACCAGGCTTCGAACTCATGGCCGGTCGAGCACTTGAGCGCGTATCTGATCACGATGCGGCCCCCGAGGCTTCGGCTTGCCCATGGCGCACCACGGTGAATGGGCGGGCGTGCTCCAACGCTGGGATACGCTGGCGTGCCGTGCTGACGGCCGCCAAGTCGATCTCGGCGAGGACCACCCCGGGCTCGCTGCCCGCTTGCGCCAGCACCTCGCCCCAGGGCGAGATCGCAATCGAGTGCCCGTAGGTCTCGCGCCCGTTCTCGTGACGCCCGCCTTGGGCCGCCGCCAGCACGTAGCAGCCAGTTTCGATCGCGCGGGCGCGCAGCAGGACGTCCCAATGCGCCTCGCCGGTCTGGCGGGTGAAGGCGGAGGGTACGGCGATGATCTCGGCGCCGGCCTCGGCGAGCGTCCGGTAGAGGGCCGGGAAGCGGAGATCGTAGCAGATGGTGAGGCCGATGCTGGCGAACGGCGCCGTGCAGACGACAGCGGTCGTGCCCGGCTCGAAGCGCTCGGATTCGCGATAGCGCTCGCCGCCTGCCAGATCGACGTCGAACATGTGGATCTTGTCATAGCTGGCGGCGATCCGGCCATCGGGCGCGATCAGCAACGAGCGGTTGGCGAGCTTGCGCTCGGCGATCTGGACCGCCAGCGAGCCGATGTGCAGCCAGACGCCGAGGTTTCTGGCGAGCGCTCGCAAGCGCGCGACGGCCGGCTCGATCCGACCGGGAGCCGCCGCCGCGAACAGCAACGCCCGGTCCAGCTCCATGATCCCGGTGTTTTCCGGCGTCTGGATGTAGTGGGCGCCGGCAGCGGCCGCCTCGCGCACCAGGCGCTCGGCCTCCGCCAGATTGGCCTCGAGCGAGCGGCCCGAGCGGAGCTGGACGAGTGCTGCCTTGAAGCGCCGGGTCTGGGACATCACTTCAGCCTGCCAGCAGCGGGTCGAGCCCGCCCTGCCGGTCGAGGGCGTGGAGGTCGTCGCAGCCGCCCACGTGCCGGTCGCCGATGAAGATCTGCGGCACGGTCTGGCGCCCGTCCGCCCGCTCGCGCATCGCCGCACGCAGGCTCGAATCGCGCGATACGTCGATCTCCTCGAAAACCGCCCGTTTGCGCTTCAGCAGCGCCTTGGCGGCGTGGCAGTAGGGGCAGATGGGCGTCGTGTAGATGGTGATCTTGGGCATGGGGCTCGCAGTGCGCGCAAATCATTCGTCTGGGCACAAGCTTACAGGATCGGAGCCACGCTTCGCAAACGGCACAGGCGAGGTTGGCGAACGGGGTGTGGCGATCAGGTTGGTTGCGCTTGCCGGACGGCCTTGTGGCGTTTCACCTTGATCTCGCCCTCGCGCATGCGGACCTGCGCCGTGTCGTAGGCGAGCTGCATCCGCAGCAGATGATCCATCTTCGGCCCGAAGGCCTTCTCGATCCGCAGCGCCATCTCGGCCGAAAGGCCGGACTTGCCGTTGAGGAGCTTGGAGAGCGTCGGCCGCGCGACGCCGAGCGCAAGGGCGGTCTCCGTCACCGAGAGCCCCAGCGGCTCGATCACGGCATCCCGGATGATGAGGCCGGGATGGGCGGGGTTTTTCATGGGCATGGCTTGGC
>JANNSW010000221.1:0-2531 GCA_031403055.1 Hyphomicrobiaceae bacterium
CTGCTGCTGGGGCCCGCCGCGCTCGCTGTCGTCATCTTCGAGATCGTGCTCAACGGCTCGGCCATGTTCAACCATGCCAATCTGAGATTGCCGCTCTGGCTCGATCGGGTGCTGCGGCTGGTCGTGGTCACGCCCGACATGCATCGCATCCATCACTCGGTGCTGCGCCACGAGCATGACACCAACTACGGCTTCAACCTGTCGGTATGGGACCGCCTGCTCGGCACCTACACAGTGGAGCCGCAACAGGGCCAGCTCGGCATGAAGATCGGGCTCGACGAGTTCCCCGCGCCAGCGCCGTCGTGGCTGTGGTGGAGCCTGAAGCTGCCGTTCGTGAAGCAGGGGAGTAGGGAGTAGGGAGTGGGGACTCCTCATCCAACTCACAGCTCACAATCTTCGTCAATGCGAAATGAGGAGCGGCACCGGGCACTGGCGCAGCATCTCCCGCGTGGCGCCGCCAAAGACGAGCTCACCCAGCCGGGAGTGGCCGTAGCCGCCCATCACGATCAGATCGCAACCGCTCGCCTTGGCGCGACTGACAAGCTCGTCGGCGATCCGCTGTCCCGGCGCGACGGCAACCTCGGCTTCCACCTTGATGCCGTGCCGGGAGAGCGTGGCCGCCAACTCCGCGCCGGGAAGGGCGGGATCGTTGCGGCCGTGGCCGGGATTGACCGTGACGATTCTCACATCTCCCGCCGCCTGCAGGAATGGCATGGCATCGAATACGGCGCGCGTTGCCTCGCGGCTTTCGTTCCAGGCAACGAGGATCCGGCTGCCGGTCGCGGCTGGGTTTTCGCTCGCGCGCGGCACGATCAGCACGGGCCGGCCGGAGTCCATCATCAGGTCCTCGGTGACGTCGGTCGGCAGATAGGTGTCGCTGCTGGCCTCCGATTGGCCGGCGATGACGAGGTCGGCAGCGCGCGCATGTGTGTTGACGATGCTGGCGACGTCATAGTGGGATGCGCGCACCTCGCGCCATTCGTGGCGCAGCATGCTGGCGGCAGCAGCTTCCTGGTGAGCCTGCGCGATCCGGCGAGCCTCGTCGTCCAGCACCTTGCGCTGCATCTCGATGATCTCGCCCGATACCTCGAAGGGGACGATTGCCGGCACCGAGACGAGCGGGATGACATGCAAGCCGATCACGTGTGCGTCGAACTTGCGCGCCAGTGCGAAGGCGGTCTCGAGGATTCCCTTGGCATGCCTGGCGCTGTTCAGATAGGCGAGGATGGTTTTGGGCGACATGGGAAGCCTCCGCTCTCGATGGTGAGATCACAATGGCGCGGCCCGAGGCGCGCCGGCATTGATCCCGGTCAAACAGGAAACGTGGCAAGCTTGCGCAAGCGGGCTGGGATGCGTCACGATGCGACGACGGAGCCTGCAGGTCCGATCGCCCCGGAGCACCCGACATGTCCGAGACGTTCCCCACTCTCTTCTCCCCGCTCCCTTTGCGCCACAAGACGCTGAAGAACCGGATCGTGTTCGGCGCGCATACGTCGAACATGAGCGTCGGCGGCCTGCCGGGCGACATGCATTTCGGCTACTATCGCGAGCGCGCGCGCGGCGGGGCGGCGATGATCGTGATCGAGCCGGCACCGGCCCACCGCACCGGCGTCCTCACGCGCGGCAACTTCAAGCACGCGAGCGACGAGGTCATCCCGCACTTCCGCCGCATTACCGACGAGTGCCATGCCCACGGCACGGTGATGATCCATCAGATCTACCACGTGGGCGGACATGGCGATCAGGACAACTCCTGGGAGCCCTACTGGTCGCCGTCGGGCTATCCCTCGCTGCACGATCCCTGGGGCAGCCATGCGATGACCGACGCCGAGATCGAGGAGCTGATCGCCTCCTTCATCGAGGCTGCGCGCCGTGACCGCGATGCTGGCTTCGATGGTGTCGATCTGTTCGCCGGCTACAATTGCCTGATCGACCAGTTCTGGTCGCCCTTGACCAACAAGCGCTCGGACCAGTGGGGCGGCAGCGTCGAGAACCGGCTCCGGTTTTGCGTGCGCATCGCCGAGGGCATCCGCAGGATGGCGGGTGAGGACTTCATCATCGGCATGACCATCTCGGGCGCCGAGCCCTATCCCGGCGGCCTCACGATCGAGCAGAAGCAGGAGATCATCGCCGCGCTCGATGCGCGCGGCCTCATCGACTATTTCTCGGTCGGCACCGGCAGCTACCTGAACCAGTTCTCCAAGATCGTCCCGAGCTTCCACTTCTCCATGCTGCTCGGCCGCGACGACGCGGCAGCCTTCAGGAGCGCCGTCAAGCACGCCAAGATCACCATGGAGGCTCGCGTCAAGACGCCGGCCAATGCCGAGGCGGTACTCCGCGAAGGGCGCAGCGACCTCGTCTCGATCGTGCGCGGCCAGATCGCCGACCCTCATCTCGCCAACAAGGCCAAGGCCGGCCGGGCCGAGGAGATCCGGCCCTGCATCTCCTGCAACCAGCTCTGCATCGGCCGGCGCATGCGTGACTACCACATCTCCTGCCTCGTCAACCCGAGCGTCTCGCGCGAGGTCGCC
>JANNSW010000222.1:0-7537 GCA_031403055.1 Hyphomicrobiaceae bacterium
GACCGCGCTGCCGATCGAGCGGCCACCGATGAATGGCAACCAACGCTTCCTGTTCCCGGCGATGGTGCGCTCGGGTCAGTTCGATTCCTACGTGATCGGCATGTCGTCCTCGCGCCCGCTCGACCCGGTAGCGCTCGGCCATATCTTCGGCGGGCGCTTCGCCCATCTCGGCATGAACGGCGCGACGCCCTGGGAGCAGCGCCTGATGGGACTGCTCGCGGCGCACCATTGGGGGCCGAATGACGGCACGCTGCTGTGGTCGCTCGATCGCTATTGGTGCTTCGAGGACATCGGCCCCAACGGCCATCGCGACAATCCGGCGCCGGAATGGCTCTATGATGACAACGTCTGGAACGACATCCCTTTCCTGTTCAACGGCAAGGCGATCGACAGCGCGATGACGCTGCTGCGCTATCACCTCGGTCTCGTGCGGCCCAAGACCCGAGCCGACGGCTTCCTGGTCGAGACGCCCGACGAGAAGACCTATGATCTGAACAAGGCCCGCAAGCAGCTCGCCAATGGGGGCAGAGGCAGTCGTGACGTCGAGGGACCTCAGCCGATCGCCGAGGCGCCGGCCATTTCGGGTCGCTTTCCCGCAATCGCCTGGCTCGACGAGGTGCTGGGGGCACTCCCGGCTGAAACGCGCAAGGTGCTGGTGCTGATCCCGCCCCATGTCGCCAACCTGCCATCGCGCGGCAGCCAGGCCGAAGCACGCGTCGAAGCGTGCAAGCGCGAGCTCGTGCACATTGCCCGCCGACAGGGTGCCTTTCTCATCGATTTCCGCGTCGCAACGGCCCTGACCTCGACTGACGAGAACTTCTGGGACGGCGTGCATTTCCGCCGCCATGTCGGGCCGTGGATCATCGACGACCTGAAGTCGACGGTGCTCGCGGGCAGACCCGGCCGCTACTCGATCCTGCTGGCAGCGCCGCAGCGATAGTCAGGCATGCGCCCTTCGCCTTGCCGTTGTGGTCCTCGGCCAGCTAGGCTCGTCCGCTGTCGATGACATCGTCACGAGATCGGGAAAGATCCGCATGAACCTCGAGAACCGCGATCAGCTGGAAGCCTGGGACCGCGACCATTTCTTCCATCCCTCGACCCATCTCGCGCAGTTCGCGCGCGGCGAGGTGCCCGAGCGCATCATGGTGGGGGGCGAAGGCTCGACCATCGTCGACCGGACCGGCAAGCGCTACATCGACGGCTTCGGCGGCCTCTTCTGCGTCAATGTGGGCTACGGGCGCAAGGAGATCGCGGAGGCCATCTCCAAGCAGGCCCACCAGCTCGCCTACTACCACGCCTATGGCGGGCACGGCACGGAAGCCTCGATCACGCTCGCCAAGATGGTGATCGACCGCGCACCCAAGGGCATGAGCCGGATCTTCTTCGGCCTCGGCGGGTCGGATGCCAACGAGACGAACGTCAAGATCGTCTGGTACTACAACAACGTGCTCGACCGGCCGCAGAAGAAGAAAATCATCTCCCGCTGGCGCGCCTTCCACGGCTCCGGCATCATCTCCGGCAGCATGACGGGGCTGCACCTCTTCCACCGGGCGTTCGACCTGCCGCGCGCGCCGATCCTGCATACCGAGGCGCCCTACTACTTCCGCCGCAAGGACGCTTCGCTCTCGGAGGAGCAGTTCTCGCAGTTTTGCGCCGACGAGCTCGAGAAGCTGATCCTCGCCGAAGGACCCGACACGATTGCCGCCTTCATCGGCGAGCCGATGATGGGCACGGGCGGGATCGTGCCGCCGCCCAAGGGCTACTGGCAGAAGATCCAGGCTGTCCTCGCCAAGTATGACGTGCTGCTTCTGGTCGATGAGGTGGTGACGGGCTTCGGCCGGCTCGGCACCTATTTCGGCTCGGACCATTTCGGCATCAAGCCCGACCTGATGGCAATCGCCAAGGGACTGACCTCGGCCTACATGCCGCTCTCCGGCAGCGTCGTGTCGGAGAAGGTCTGGAAAGTGCTGGAAGCCGGCACCGACAAGCTCGGCCCGTTCGGGCATGGCTGGACCTACTCGGCCCATCCGATCGCGGCGGCGGCGGGCGTGGCGAACCTCGAGCTGATCGACAAGCTCGGGCTGGTCGTGAACGCGAAGGAGACGGGCGCCTACATGCTTGCCGCGCTGCGCGAGGCCCTCGGCCGCGAGTCGCTGGTAGGCGATGTGCGGGGCGATGGCATGCTGATGGCGGTCGAGCTGGTCCAGGACAAGAAGTCGAGGAAGCTGTTCGATCCCCCCTTCAAGGTCGCCCCGCGGATCACAGCGGCAATGCTGGAGAAGGGCGTCATCGCGCGGGCCATGCCCGAGGCCGATACGATCGGCTTTGCCCCGCCGCTCTGCCTGACGCGCGCGGAGGCTGACACGATCGTGGCGGCAACCACTGATTCGATCCGCGAGATCGGGCGGACCATTGCCTGACGCACGCGGCACAGCCAGCCGGACCATGACACCTGTCGGTCTTGCTACCGTCCCCAGGCAAACTGCCGGAACGCGACCGGCTGGGCCTGCCCCACCCCCGGCTGCCGACAGCCAGTCGCGCAAGAATGCGCGCGGCGCGGCGTTCCTCGCCTTCGGCGTATTCATCTTCTCGTTCCAGGACGTGATCGTGAAATGGGTGAGCGGGGGCGCCTATCCCGTGCACGAGATCGTCTTCATCCGCAGCATCGTCGCACTGCCGATCGTGACGCTGATCGCCTGGTGGGATGTGGGCTTTGCCGGCTTCACCACGCGCCGCATCGGGTTGCAGGTGCTGCGCGGCCTGCTCGCGTTCACCTGCTTTACGACCTACTATCTCGCCATTGCCGCCATGCCGCTCGCCGAGGTGGTCGCGATCACGTTCTCCTCCCCGCTGGTGATCATCATGCTTTCCATGCTCTTCCTGAAGGAGCGGGTCGGCATCGATCGGATTCTGGCCGTGCTGGTCGGCTTCGCCGGCGTCCTCCTGATCACCCGTCCTGGCAGCAGCGTGTTCGAGCCGGCCGCCCTGATCGCCGTGCTGTCGGCGATCGCCTATGGCTTCAATGCGATGCTCGCGCGCGTGCTCGGCCCCACCGAGCAGGCCTCGATCATGTCGTTCTACTCGACCATCGTCTATCTGGGCGTGAGCGCGGGGCTCGGCCTCGTGCTGTGGCAAGGCACGCCGGTCGAAAGCACGCACCCGAGCCTTGCCTTCATGTCGCGTCCCTGGGCCATGCCGACCGCCGTCGATTTCGGGCTGATCTCGATCACCGGCGTGATCTCGGCCTTCGGTTTCTATTGCCTCGCCCAGGCCTACCGCACGGGCGAAGCGAGCGTGGTCGCCCCGTTCGAGTACACGAGCATGCTGTGGGCGACCCTGCTCGGGCTCGTGATCTTCGCCGAGGTACCCGGTCCGATGACGATCGCCGGCATGGCCCTGATCGTGGGCGCCGGCCTGTTCGTGATCTGGCGCGATGTCAGCCGCCGCGCCGGGCCAGCTCCCGCACGGCGCAAGCCCGCCGCCGTCAGGAGGCGTCCTCAGTCTTCCGCTGCGCCATAGGAATGCAGTGCTGCCCCATGCTGGAGCAGCCAGCGGCGCGCGTCGTCGACCTCGGGATAGGTCTGGCCGAGTAACCGCCAGAAGCGGCCGCCATGGTTCATCTCCTTCAAATGCGCGACCTCGTGGGCGGCCACATAATCGAGCACGAAGGGTGGCGCCATGATCAGGCGCCAGGAGAACGAGAGCACACGCGCCGATGAGCATGACCCCCAACGGCTCGATTGGTCGCGAACGACGAGGCGGCGCGCCTTGAGGCCGAGCCGGCCGCAATGCACGGCGACAGCCGTTCCGATCTCCTCGCGGGCACGACCGACCAGCCAGTCCTTCAGCCGGCGCGGCGAATGCTCCTCGTGACCGGTGACGAAGAGCTTGGGCAGATAGAGATCGAGCGGCTTGCGCCGGGACGGGCTGAGACCCGCCTCGTCGGCGTCGCGAACGGCTTTCTGGGCCGCCCGCATACCTTCGGTCCAAGCCACCCGCTGGCCCCGGCTGGGACCGGCGAAGCGGATGATATGCTCGTGACCGCGATAAGGGATGATCATGCCCTGGGCGAAAGGCACCTGATCCGGTAGCGCTTCGAGCCGCTCGTTGACCCAGTCGAGATGCTTGCCGACGAAACGTCCGGCTTCCCCGAGGCTCGCCGTGCGCGGCACCGTGACGATCACGGCGCGACGGGTATGGCTTACACGGAGCGTCAGGCGGCGGGCCGTTGGGTGTTTGCGAACGCGAACGGGGACCTCGACCCCTTCGACCCTGATCGAGTGCTCCGACGGGAATGCGTCCAGATCTGCCCGCGCCATCACACTCTGCCTCGCCTCTCGAAAACTGACCGACGACACCTGGATGCCTACTGATTCGCACTAGAAAAAGGCCAATGAATGCTGCCAACGCGACTTGTGGCCATCTGACGGACCCGCGGGCAATGCTGCCGAGGACGGCACACCCTCAGCCTGTCCAGCTGCGCGGCGGTCAACCCTCGCCATAGATGAGGCCGACCGCATGACTGCCACACGCGACCGCTCCCAGCGAAAACACCTCCGCGGCCCTGGCGAGCGTCTGCGGCGCGGCCGCCAACACCTCGGCGACAAGGCCGAGCGGCTTTGGTTGGACCACGGCTGCGCGCGCCCTGTCATTGGCACGGAAGAAGCCGGAGAGCCGCGGCGCGATCTCGGAGCGGAAGCGCGAGCCGTTGAAGATACCGTAGTGGCCGACGCCCGCCTGCACGTAATGTGTACGCTGCTCTGGCCGCAGGCCTGAGCAAAGCACGTGCGCGGCCGCGCATTGCCCCAGCCCAGTGATATCGTCGTTCTCGCCCTCGACCGTCATCAACGGCACGCGCCGGATCAGCGCGGGATCGACCCGCCTGCCGCGGTGAGTCATGGTGCCGCAGGGCAGCGAATGGCGCACGAACGCGGTGTCGATCGTTTGCAGGTAGAACTCGGCCGACAAATCCATCACGGCCAGATACTCGTCGTAGAACTCCCGGTGCTTGTCGGCCGAATCGCCATCGCCGCGCACCAGGTGCATGAACAGATCCTTGTGCGCCGTGATATGCCGGTCGAGGTTCATGGTCATGAACCCGGTCAACTGCAGGAAGCCCGGATAGACGTCGCGGCCGCGGCCCTGATGCGGCCAGGGAACGGTGGTGATGACCGAGCGGGCGAACCAGTCGGTGCCCTTCTGCTCGGCGAGGCGATTGACGGCCGTCGGATTGATGCGGGTGTCGACCGGCCCGCCCAGCAGCGTCATGCTGCGCGGCACGCTCGGCTCGCCATCCGCTTCCATCAGCGCAACCGCAGCCAGCACCGGCACCGAGGGCTGGCAAACGGCAACCACGTGCACGTCGCCAGCGAACAGGCGGAACAGCTCCACCATGCTGTCGATATAGTCGTCGAGATCGAAACGGCCGGCCGATTGCGGCACCGAGCGCGCATCCTGCCAGTCGGTGACATAGACCTCGTGGCCCGGCAGCAGTGTCTCGACGGTACCGCGCAGCAGCGTGGCAAAATGACCCGACATCGGGGCGACCAGCAACACCCTGGGATCGGATGCCGCCCGGTCGGCGGGAACATCGCGGCGGAAGTGGAGGAGGCGGCAGAACGGCTGCTGCCAGACGACCTCCTCGGTGACGGCGACGCGCTCGCCGCCGATGCCGGTCGAGGTGATGCCGAACCTCGGCTTCTGGTAGCGCCGCGTCGTTCGCTCGAACACCTCGCAGAATGCCGACGCACTGCGCGCGGCCGGGGTCGACGAAAGCGGGTTGAACGGATTATTGGCCATCATTCGCCACGCGCCCGCAGCCGCTCTCGCCGGGCCGAATGCCGCCCGGTTGAGCTCGAACCAGTGATAGAGCATGCAGGCTTCCCCCCGGTATTCCCCAAAATACGCCTGCCCGCACCTCACAAGTTATCCACAGCCATGAGGCTTTACACAACCCCCTGGATTCTCATGGAGAAATTCGTCCCGAGGCTAACACTTATCCTCCGATTCGCCAACCTGCCATTCAGTGCGTCACAAATGCGCCGCAAGCCCACTCGCGAGCGCCTCGGGCGGCTCCGAGTACCGGAAATGGGTGAGGTAGCGGCCTTCTGCGTCCATCAGATAGATGAGCGAGCTGTGGTCGAAGGTGTAGGCGCCCAGCGACCCCTTGTCCTCGACCTTGCGGGCATAGACCCGATAGGCCCGCAGCATGTCGGCGACCTCTGCCGTGCTTCCGGTCAGACCCCGAATGGAGGAATTGAAATTGGCGAGATAATCGGCCAGCACGGCCGGCGTGTCACGCTCGGGGTCGACGGTCACGAACACCGGAGTGAGGCCCCTCGCCTTGGGGCCGAGCAGCTCGAGCGCGGCGGCAATGGTCTGCAAGCCGGCCGGACAGACGTCGGGGCAATAAGTGAAGCCGAAATAGACGAGCATGAGGCGGCCGCGAAAATCCTTGTCGGTGACGCGTTTTCCGGTGTGGTCGGTGAGGCTGAACGGGCCGCCAATGAGTGCCGTGCCGGAGCTTTGCCCCGCCAGCCATTGGCGCACCCCGCCCGGATTGAGGAGCACGGCAAGACCGGCGCCGAAGATGAAAGCGAGCAGGATGATGGCGAGGAGCTTGGCGCGCATGACTTCTCCCAGACGGGGCATTACGCCCGCCCCATTGGCCTGTTGCCATAGGAGGATAGGGATTTGGAAGCGGTTGCCGTGCGGCAAATCAACTGGAAACCCCGCCACGTCACGCGCCGCGGCGGGGCTCATGGCCTGGCCAACTGTCACGTCCACCGGCTCAGGGCAGCAGCACGCGGTCGATCACGTGGATGACGCCGTTGGAGGCATTGACGTCGGCGGCAACCACCCTGGCGCCATTCACGCGCACTCCGAACACGCCCTTGCTCACCCGCACGGATTTGCCGTTCAGGGTGCGGACATGGGAGCGTCCGAGGCGGATGCTCTTGCTGCCGACACGCTGGCCGAGCACGTGATAGGTGAGGATTGCCCGCAACTTGCCACGGTTCTTCGGCTTCAGCAGATTCTCGACGGTCCCGGCCGGCAGCGCTGCGAACGCGGCATCCGTCGGGGCAAACACAGTGATGTTGCGCGTGCTCGCAAGCGTCCCGGCAAGGCCGGCTGCCTTGGCGGCGGCGATCAATGTTTTGAAGCTCCCGGCCTTCGAGGCCTCCTCGACGACATTGCCGGCCTGAGCCAGTCCCGCGGACGCGCTCAGGCAAACGGATAAGGCCAGCGCCGCAGCCATGCGGTGCAGTGCAATCATGACGAACTCCCTCGATGTTGAATGGTTGAAGGGTTTTCCTCCCGATCCCGATCCCGGTACGTTCGTCAGGTTGTCGCCGGATCACGCAGCCTCGATTGGCAGGGAAGGCTGGTCGATTGGCGCCGGAGCCACTCGCCGCGGCACTGCCCGTCAATTCGCCCCTTCCAGCAGCCGTCGCGCGATGACTTGCGCCTGGATCTCGGCGGCGCCTTCGAAGATGTTGAGGATGCGGGCGTCGCACAAGACGCGGCTGATCGGGTA
>JANNSW010000223.1:0-16998 GCA_031403055.1 Hyphomicrobiaceae bacterium
CTCACGCAACACGGCACGCCCGTGCGTCGTGGGCAATTTGGTTGACAGAAGTGATTCCACAATTTCGGACTGCAGGTAGTTGAAAAAATTAGTTCTGATTCTGCACTTTCTTCGATTTTTTCGACTTCAAATAAATGTCCATATAATCGGATTTACAAGTGTTCCATTTCGACTCGGAATATTTCCTACACTCTGGCCTCTTGCGCAAAATCTCGGCTTTTGCTTGCCCCTTTGCATCGCTCTTGCTCTCGGAATTTCTTATTGTAGCCACTTTTGCAGTCGTCTTCTTTGTCGATTTCTCAATACCCGCCGGCTCATTATTATTGTTTGTTTCGTTAACCGCCTTTTTATTTCTATGCGCCTCATGCACTTTCCGCCTTTCAACCAAAAACCTTCTTGGCATTGTTGATGGCAGACCCGATTGGCGATCACTTTCAGGCTGTCGAGGGCCACAAGGGTCGGCTGATCGACGGGAATCGCCTTCTGTGTTTGCTGATTATAGCGCTCGAGGGCCGCAATGCTGTCGCCACCCCACTGGCCATCGGGTTCGCCGACATAACAGCCAAAGCGTTTCAACTCGCTTTGTATTCTTATCGCAAGCGCTACGACATCCATCGCTGCATCCGGTGCCGTCGGGCTCACGGCAGCCAACACCTGCTCGTCACAGCGCAGCTCTATATAACGAGCCTTGGCGAAGTCTGCGTAAACACTCGACGGAAATCGAGAGACATAACTTTCGATAATCCCGCAGCTCTCTGTCTTCTCGATGGTGAGCCATACGCGAGCTTCCTCCGACATCGGCGGCTCGCCCGACGTGTTCTGCGACCCGGCGGTGCTCGCCTCTACTTTTTGCAGCTGCTTGGTCAGTGAGGCCTGCAGCTGCTTGATTTGCTCCGTGAGGGCAGGCTCCGTCGCTTGGGCCGGGGCCACCGGCTCAACATCCGGGACTACAATTTCACTGGCCGCGGGTGGACCGTGTAGTTCCATTCAGGATGGAACGTGTCGCCGCGGATGTCGAGGGCTGCCATCTCGGCGTCGGTGATCTTGATGCCCTTCTCGTAGGTCCGCTCGTCGAGCGCACACTCGACCTTGAGGCCGGTCTTGGTCGTCGTTGCGGCGATCAGCTCGACCACGGCGGCACGGCTGGTGAGCGGCTTGGCGCGCCAGTTCTGCGTGATGTGGCAGAATAGCCGGTGCTCGATCTTGTTCCATTTCGTCATGCCGGAGGCGTGCTTCGCCACGACGTGCCCGGCGGATAGTGGCAGACCTTGATCGGCATGCTCGTCTCGTCGGCCAGCTTCTGCAGCTCGACCTTCCACAATCGCGCGCGTGCGCTGTTGGAGCCGCCGCAGTCCGCCGTGATCATCAGCTCACGCATGCTGGTGTAGCGCGGGCGCCCGATGCGCTCGAGCTAGGTGCGGATCGACTGTACCGCGAACTCGGCCGTGTCGGCAGTAATCCCGACGCTCACCCAGCCGACGTTGGTGGTCGGGTCGTAGATACCATGCGGCACCACCTTGCCCAGCTCCTTGTCGTCGTGCCGAAGGCGTGCTCCGCCACGACGAAGTCGTGCACGTTCACGCCCACCGGCTCGCCTTTCGGCCGCCAGTCCGAGCCGCCGTTCTTGAAGTTGCCGATCAGCTCCTTCTTCTTGGTGTCGATCGAGATGACTGGCTGGCCCGCGGCCTGGGCGGCGATCACCTGCGCGTTGATGTGCTCGAATTGCGCATTGCGATCGGGATGGCTCGCGCCCTCGAGCGTCTTGCGATTGGTCTGGCGGGAATACTCGAGCTCGTCGACCAGCAGCCGGCCGACGGTGTTCGGGCTCACACTGTGGCCGCAGGCGTTGAGCTCGTCCGCCAGCTTCTCGCGGCACTTGGAGACCCACCTCAGCGGGCGCATCGGATCGCCCATCGTCGCCGGCTCGACGAGCCGCTTCAAATCCGGGAGCAGCGTGTCGTCGGTCGCGGTGATGATGTTGCGCCCGCCGCCCTCGCGACGAACGCGGCCGGGCTCCAGCGCCGGCAAATCGAGGTCCTTCAGCCCCCGAATGATCCGCGACCGCGCGAGCCCGGTGATCTTGGCCACGGCAGCGACCCCGCCCCACCCCGCGGCGCGCGCCTCGCTCGCCGCGAACAGACGTCTGCCGCGCTCGTCCCGCTTCGAGCCGTCCGCTTCCCACCTCAGCCGAATCGCGTGCGTGTCGATCATCCGACGCGGATAGCCCGGCGCGTCACCGCCGTGAATCCCCCGAGTCAATCCGACGCACGACCCTTTCACACGCAGCACGATTCAGTTGTTTTTGCGGTTGTCCTAAGTCGAGCCCCTTGATTGGTCTATTCAGGACAGCAGCCAAGCCTGCCCGCGTGTCTCAATGGTCCGGGCGCATATCCGTTCCGCGCATGCGGCCATAGAGCGTGCGCAGGAAGGCGCCGAGGCCGAGCACGGCCGCAATCGCCACCACGGCGAGACCGGCGAAGGGCACCAGCGTCGCCAATGCCAGAGCCGCCAGCCCGGCCATCAGCAGGATGCCGCGCATCCGCCCGGTGACCGGCTCGCCGACGCGGTTGAACAGCCATTCGCCGGCACCGAAGCCCGCGCTCGCGAACCCAAGCAGAAACAGGATCGGCAACGCCAGCACGATCGTGACCGCGAGCAGAATGCCAACGAAGCTGAGCGCCAGCACCACCGCACTCAGCGGCAGCACGACGAGCGCGCCGAGCCCCCAGAGCGCCGACTGGCCCGGATGATCGACGAGGTTGTCGACGCTGTCCTCGACCGCACCGCGCCCGAACAGCAGAAAGCCCATGCCGGCGACGAGGCCACTCGCGCCGAGAATGAGTGCGAGCCGCACCTGCTGCATCAACTCGCCCTGGAGATAGGGGCGCATGGCGGGCGCCTCATAGAGGCTCTTGGTGGTGACGATGCCATCGACCACCGCACCCGGCTCGATCACCGGCTCGCCGATGGTGAACACGGTCAGGCCTGCGGCAAGGCGTGCCGCGGCTGTGATCCGCACTTTCGTTGCGACGATCTCGACCGGGCCGCTGGCTGTGCCGGAGAATTCCACCTCCTCGCCGTGGATCTGGATCCGGCCGGTGCCCGAGCCAGCGAACACGATCCTGCTGCCAACCAGCCGCGTCATGCCGGCAATGGCCGTTCCCGGCCCGATCGTGATCGTGGAGGCGTGGCCGTCGAGGTCGTCGCCGATGCGCGGCGAGGTGACAGCGAGTCGGGCGGCCCAGGCCGTCACGTCGCCGCCAGCTGGTCCCGAAATCGCGATGGTTGCGCCATAGGCATGTACGTCGTCGCCCACATCGGCCGTGATCTCGACTACGGCGCCGGCCACCCAGGCATCGCGCTCGATGCGGCCGCCAAGGCGCAACTCGGCCGCGCCGACATAGGCGTGGCGCTGCCCTTCGGCGGCGAGGTCGAGGCGGGCGGCGAACCGGCGCAGGTCGCGCCCGTCCTTGGCGGCGGCGGGAGGTGTCATGCAGAGCAGTGCGGCAAGCAGGGCCGCGAGCGGGACACTGAAGCGTGACATGGATGTTCCTGAAGGGAAGCGGGCAGCGGCAAGGGATTACCCAGACCGTGACGCGCGACCAAGCGCAAGTCAATGCGATCCCAGCGCAGAGGATCGCCGGAAACGAACCGCGATCGGTGCGTGGGCTTCGCCCGCTTGCAACGGCGCGCGCGGATCGACGATGCAGCGCTTTGCCGTGCAGTGCGCGAGGCCGAGGCAGGTCTGATCGATGCCGATCTCGGCGGGGGACTCCTCAAGCAGCGCGTGGCACGGGCTGGCCAGGGCAAGCGCGGCGGCTATCGTGCGTTGCTCGCCTACCGGGCAGGGGATCGGGCGGCGTTTCTCTACGGCTTCGCCAAGAGCGAGCGGGACAACATCGACCAAGCCGAGTTGGGGACCTGGCGGTCGGCAGCACGCGGCGTGCTTGCCATGAGCGAGGACGCGATCGAGCAAGAGATCATCGGCGGGGACATGACGGAGGTCGAGTGTGATGACGAAGCGTAAGGACAAGGGCAAGGCGCGGCGGCGCGCGGAGCTGGTCGAGATCTCGCGGATGCTGAACCGGCACGGGATCGTGAGCGACGGCGATCTCGAGAAGACGACCATTGCCATGCTCGGCCGTGACGCGCTGCCGAAGGTGCCGGTGCTGTCGGCCGCCGAGATCGTGGCTGTGCGCGAGCGGGCAGGTGTGAGCCAGGCCGTGATGGCCGGGTTTCTGAACGTGGCCGTTTCGACAGTCGGTCAGTGGGAGCGCGGGGAGCGCAAGCCGACCGGCACAGCCTTGAAGCTGCTGCACGTGGTGAGGAGCAAGGGGCTCGAAGCGCTGGGGTAGTTGAAAGCCGCTTGTCGGCGCGCGCCGCCTTACCTCGTGAACGACTGCTCGCAATGTTGAGGCACTTTGGCACTTTCGTCGATGGGTTGAGCGACGGGTTGCTCAGGCGGTGGCGGTGCCGAGAACACTGCGGACGAGCCCAAGATGGGGCCCGTCCGCCGACGCCACACCATGCAGAGGTGCGGCAACCAGCTGGTCGTTGCGGAAAAACGCAGGCGCAGTGCGCGCGGCTTCGAGCGGGAGTGTGCCACGGCGCCAGTGGCCGGCATCGGCGAGGCCCTTCAACTCGGACGCCGTCGGCGCGCGAACGACGAGCGGCGCGGGCTCGCCGGGGCCGCAGGTTGCGACGAGCCGGCAATCCCAGACGGCTTGCGTTCCCGGAGCCAGCTCCAGCGTCGGCAGTCCCGAGCGCCCCGCTTCGCGGCAGACCAGCAACCGCCTGCCGCGGGGCAGGATGCGACAGCCGCCCAGCGTCACGGGCTTGGCGTCGGGTGCCAGCACGCCAGCAAACGCCCGTTCGAGCCGGGCGAGCCTCGTTGGCTCAGTTGCGGCACCGATCACCGCCAGAGCGCGGCCGAGCAGGCGCAGCGCGATTTCTTCAGGTGCCAGCCGGAGAGCGGCGAGATCAATCTCGGCATAGCCGGCGGGAGCGAGCACCGCAGCGGTACGGGCGAGCGCGTCGACGCCGTGCTCGAGTGCGAGCCGCGCGCGCTGGAGCCGCCGGGCGGTAGTCGCGAGCGCCTCGTTGCCAAGGCCAAGCCGGTGCAGCTGGCCGGACGCGAGCCGCAGCCGCACCCGTTCGTGGGCCGCGTTCTCGTTGCTGGGGTCCTCGATCCAGCTCAGGCCCTCGCGCTCGAGCGTGGTGACAAGCCGGCTGCGCGGATGCCCGATCAGGGGTCGCAGCAATGCGATCCCACCGATCTCGCCGGCCGGCGCCATGCCGGACAGACCATCGAGGCCCGAGCCGCGGGCAAGGCGCATCAGCACGGTCTCGGCCTGGTCGTCCCGCGTGTGCGCGGTCAGGATCGCGTTCGCTCCCAGACGCTTCGCCGCTTCGAGCAGCAGCCGGTAGCGCGCAGCTCGCGCCTTGGCGGGCAATCCAGTCTTTGGCTTCTCGCCTTGCCAGACCAGGGTTGCATGGGCGAGCCCAAGCCCAGATGCAATGGCTGCGACCTGGCGGGCTTCAGTCGTCGCCTCGGGTCGCAATCCATGGTCGACGGTGATGACATGCAAGCGGGGCGGAGCGGACGCGACCCGGCGCACCCAGTGCGCGACGAGGAGCAGCATGGCGAGGCTGTCGGCGCCGCCCGAGACGGCGAGCACGATGTCGCCCAACCCTTCGAGCCCGCCGAACAGGCGGCTGAGCTCGCGATCCTCGATCGGGCAGGCGTCCGGCTCAGCAGCCCGCGCGTTGGCGCTCGGAGGCGGCCCGGCTCTTGACCTGGGCGGAGGCATTGGGGAACTCGGTATCGAGCCGGGAGAAACCCGAGCAGGCCGCATCCTTCTCGCCGAGCCGGGACAGCGACATGGCGAGTTTCAAGAGGCTGTCGGGGGCTTGCTGGCTCTTTTTGTGGTTGCGGTAGCCTTTCAGGAAGGAGTCGGCGGCCTGTTTGTACTGGCCGCGAACATAGAACGATTCACCCAGCCAGTATTGCGCATTGCCGGCGAGCTTGCTGTCGGCATGCCGGCCGAGGAACTCGGTGAAGGCGACCTCGGCCGAGGCATAGTCCTGCTGGAGCCAGTAGCCGTAGGCTTCCTCATAGGCTTGGTTGGGGTCGCCTGCCTCACCGAGCGAGGCGATCTGGTCACCGATCGGATCGACGGCTTGGCCGTTCGCACTTGCACCATTGTCGCTGCTGCCGATCGGCTCCGAGGTGCCTTGCTGGTCGATCGTCGTCTCGCCGAATCCGCCCAGATCGGGAGCAGGCTCTGGAGCGACGGCGGCCGTGCCTTGGCTGCTGTTCAGTTGCAGACCGCCCGAGCCACCCACACGTGCGTCCAGCGCCTGAATCTGGCGGGCGAGCTGCTGCACCTGAGCGGCTAGTGCCTGCATCCGCGATTCCATGCCGCGCACGCGCTGGTCGATCTCGCCACCCTCGCCAGTGGAGCTCCGCAGGCTGCCGGCAGCTGCTCCCCCGCCCTTGGTCAGCGATTGCAGCGTGCCAGTGACGACCTGCATGTCGACGATCTGCCCTTCGAGCTGCTCGATCCGGTTCTCCAGGTCGCTGGTCGCCGCAGGCGCTGGGGGATCGGCGGTTTGGGCAAACACCGGTGTCGCGATGCAAAGGGCGACAGCCAGAAGGCAAGCGCGCGCTGTCAGCATGTGGAATCCCCTCATGATCGCTCAGCGCCCCAGCTGCTCGACTGGAGCCACTCGATGGCGCGTCCCGTCTCCGGCACGGCTGTGCCGCGCATCAGGTGCCGGCACGCTGGTTGAGCATCGTTACGGAGCGCCGGTTCTGCGACCAGCAGGAGATGTCGTTGCAGACCGCCACCGGCCGCTCCTTGCCGTAGGACAGCGTTCGCAGCCGGGCGGGGTTGACACCCTGGCGCGACAGGAACTCGCGAACGGTCGCGGCCCGGCGAGCTCCGAGCCCAAGGTTGTACTCGCGGGTGCCGCGCTCGTCGGCGTGCCCTTCGAGCAGGATCGTGAATTGGGGATACTGGTTCAGCCAGCCCGCCTGACCGCGCAGCGTCTGCTGCGAATCGGGCGTCAGGTCCCAGCTATCGGTGGTGAAGTAGACCGTGTTGCCGACATTCACGGAGAAATCGCGCTCGGTGCCGGGCACCACGGGGCCGCCACCATCCGCGCCATTGCCCAATGCGGCATTCGGCGGCGGTACTTGGCTCGCACAGGCTGTAAGGCTCAGCGCCAGGAGGGCGGCGACGGCAACGCGCAGCAATGCGCGTCCGAGTGCCTGCTCCATCATTGTCCGGCTCCCTTCCATGTTCAATCTCGGTGACGCAGCGACAAGCCCCTACAGGCCGCGTCCACCCTGGCCTGCATAATCGAGGGTTCGTGCAGAAATATGACCTTGCGGTGACCGTTAACGGACTTGTCCAAGGTGAACAAGATGCCCCCATGCCACAGTCCGCGGTGTCGTCGCGCGCTCATCGACAGCTTTCGCAATCCGCTCCGTTCGCCAGCCTTGGCAACCAGTCGCGAATCACTCATCACACACATTCTATCGCAACTGTGGTCGAAATGCCCTTCTAGCTGATGAATTTGCCCGCATTGCGTCGCTCGATTTGACGTGAGGGAAAAGCACCATAAAGTGGTGCGATCCAATCTGGGGAGCCAATCATGATGACAGTGATCTCGCGTGTGGCGCGCCTGACGAGTGCCGCGGTCTTGGCATGCCTCGTTTCAGCCGGAGCCGCGAGCATTCCCGTTGCCGCGCAATCGATCACGGCAACGGTCGATCTCTCGAAGCAGCGTATGTTCGTGAATGTGGATGGCGGCAAGACATACTCCTGGGCGGTGTCGACCGGCAAGCCCGGCTGGCGCACACCGGTGGGCTCCTATTACCCGATCACGACCTACCGGCACTACTATTCCAAGCAGTGGCGCATGTCGCTTCCGTTCGCCGTCGTGATCTCGGAGAAGGGGTATGCCATTCATGGCACGTCGGCGATCGGCCGGCTGGGCGGGACGGCCTCGCATGGCTGCATCCGAGCAATGCCGCCGTGTTCTACAACCTCGTCAACAGCTATGGGCTGTGGAACGTCAGGGTCGAAGTCACGCCCTGAGGCCCGGGGTCGATTGCGGCAGCGAGGTCCCGGCTGACGCGTCGCCAAACCGAAAATGATGACCAAGGAGGCGCCCGGGCCAGGCTCGCGGCGCCTTCGTCTTGGGCGTCGAACGGGGTTGCGTCGAATGGGTGCGTCGATTGCAGTGGCATGCAGGGGTGCTCGGTCGCCTATCATGCGAGGCGTGCCTCGTGCTCCCGCCCATTCATTCCATTCCGGTGAAGCAGGATCAATGAATGGAAAGACGGAACACAAGCAAAGAGGTGGCTAGTGGGCTGACCAGGCAATAGCGACCGTCGCTCCGGTGACGGGCAGCTCAAGGTGGGCAGACCAAGTCTGGCGCTCACCCCGAAGTCTGGCGGGCGTCGATTGCCGAGGCGCCTCGCACTCCGTTGCGACGTCACGCCACAAAACGGAAAAACCGCGCACATCGCTCAGAGAGCCAATGGCGCGGTTTCTGACTTGGAGGCTCGTGAGAGCCTCTCCGGGTCCGATCGTAGGGGAGTTCCCCTGGCGATGGCCCGCAGTGACCTTTTTACTGGGTCACAGAGATCGTGGGCATGAAGCCCTTCAGCGGTGCACTGGCAACTTCCTTCCGGCAAGCGCCAAGAGCCGCAGCCGTCGCAACGATCGCAAGCGCGATGATAACGCCCTTCATGTCTTCTCTCCTCTGCATTAACGGCCTTCGCCGTGTTTAGGCATACCGGTGTGCCTTAGTTCGATCAAGGTTTAGACCGGTATTTGCCACCGTTTTCCACCTGATTGGTGCTGAAATGCAACGCCGTATCTCAGTCCCAACACTCGCGACGTTAACCACCGACGATCCACAAATCAAGCGCAGCGGCGTCCCACCGCGAAACGAGCGGCGGCCTGAGGAAAACGTGCAACGGTTTTGCCGTCCAGATTGGGGAAAACCCGCCAAATCAGTTGAGTTTCGGGCTCCAGGCGGGGTCCGAGGCGAAGTTTGGGGTCGGAACCTGCCGCTCGTTATAGCCAGTCAGGTCGATCGAGAACAGCCGTGGCCCGCCATTGGCCCCCTGCGACTCGCGGAAGAACATGAGGACTCGCCCATTGGGAGCCCAGGTCGGCCCCTCGTTGTGGAAGCCGCTGGTCAAGACCCGCTCGCCCGACCCATCCGGCTTGATGACGCCGATCAGGAATCGCCCGTCCAGCTGCTTGGTGAAGGCGATGTAGTCGCCGCGCGGCGACCAGACCGGGGTCGAGTAGCGGCCTTCCCCCAGGCTCAAGCGGCGCTGGTTGGAGCCGTCCGCATTCATCAGGAACAATTGCTGGGTGCCGTCGCGATCCGATTCGAACGCGATCTGGCGCCCGTCGGGCGCATAGCTGGGGCCGGTATCGATCGCCTGAGTTGCGGTAACCTGACGGGTCTGGCGGGTGCGCAGGTCCATTTCGAAGATGTTGGCATTGCCCTCGGGCGTCCCCAGCGACAACACGACGCGCTGGCCGTCGGGCGAAAACCGCGGTGCGAACGTCATGTTGGGGAAGTTGCCGACGAGCTCGCGCTGGCCGGTCTCGATGTTCATCAGGAACACTTTCGGGTTCCCGCTCTCGAACGAGGTGTAGGTGATGAGCTGCGTCGCCGGGCTGAAGCGCGGTGTCAGCACCAGCGCCGAGCCGGTCGAGAGCGCGCGCAGGTTCTCCCCGTCGCGGTCCATGATGGCGAGCCGCTTCACGCGCTTGTCCTTGGGTCCGGTCTCGTCGACGAAAACGACCTTGGTGTCGAAATAGCCCTTCTCCCCGGTCAGGCGCTCGTAGATCGCATCCGCGATGATGTGGGCGATGCGGCGCCAGTTGTCGGGGTTGGTGGTGAACTGCTGGGCGGCGAGCTGCTTGCCGGCGGGCACGTCCCAAAGCCGGAATTCGGCTTTCACCCGGCCGTCGCCCTGCTGGGAGACGCGGCCGACGACGAGGGCCTGCGCATTGATGACGCGCCAGTCGGCAAAGCGCGGGGCCCGTTTCAAGTCGCTCGTGCGCTCGATGAAGGAGGCGCGGTCGAGGGGGGCAAACAGGCCCGAGCTTTCGAGGTCGCCGGAGACGACATCGGACATCTGCCGGCCAAGCTGGATCTCAGTCTCGCCATCGCCGAGGAATTCGGGGATGGCGATGCGCAGCGGATCGAGGTTGCCTTCGGTGACGTCGATGTCGACCTGGGCGCGAGCCGGCGTGCCTGAGGCGATCGCCGCGACGGCGAGCAATAGGCAGACGACGAATGACCAGATCGGCACGAGCTGCCTCGCGGCGGGCTGTGTGCGCAGTCGTCCAATCATGGCGTGGAACCTCTCCTCGAGCCGGCTCATCGGCTCGCAGCAGCAGTGAATGTCGGAGAATTCGGGCTTTGCCAAGGTGGCAAAAGGAAAGGATCGTGGTTAACCGCCGAACATCTGATCGGGTCTGAAGTTCACGGTGACCGAGTTCCAGCCGGTGTCATAGAGGTCGCCGAGCTGGGTCGCGAGTGGCTCGTAGGGCGAGCAGTCGAGGACGGCGCGCACGGCAGCTTCGGCCGCCTGCATGAAGTTCGCAGCGTCCGAATCGTTCAACACCGATGGCACGCCGTCGACCGAGCCGTCACGGCGCAGCTTGAATTTGAGGCGCACGGCGATCTGGTCGGCTCCCGCCGCGCCAGTGGGCGGGTTCCAGCAGCGCTCGTCACGGATCTTGCCGCGGATGATCGCGCCGATCATGTCGCGCTCGGCAACCGAAAGCCCGCTACCGGTCGTGCTCTCGCCGCCGATCGACTTGACGGGCTTGGTCTGCTGGGGATCGGCTTCAGCGTTCGAGCTCGAGGCGGAGGATGGGTTTGGCACTTTATTGAGGAGGGCCGCGACCGTATCGTCGAAGGATTCGTCGGTCTTCTTCTTCTTTTCCTTTTTCTTTTCCAGCTTTTTGGGCTCGGCCTTCTTGGGAGGCTCCTTCTTGGCCTCCTTCTTCGGCTCTTCCTTCTTGGGCTCGGGCGGTTTCTCCTCGGTCTTCTTCAGGACGTCGGCGATCGGATCCTCGACATTGGTCTCTTTCTTCGGCTCCTCGGCCTTGGGCGGGAGCACGGCCACGCGCTCCTTCTTCTTCTCCTCCTTCGCCTCGGGTTTTGGCTCCTCCTTCTTGACCGCGGCCTTGGCCTCGGTCTTTGCCTTGCGATCGCCCGCCCGCAGATCGGTCTTGTCGGAGATGCTCAAGAGCTCGACGGCGATCGGGATCTCCTGCACGGGCTTCAGCTCGACGCGCGCGCTCACCGAGAACAGCGCCCAGAACAGGATGCTCGCGTGCAGAACGATCGATATGGGAAGTCCGAATCGCATGCCTGTCCTGGTCCTGCCGGAGTCGCTCGTCTCGAACGTCACGACGCAAGCACCCGATGCAGCGCAATTCTATGACGGACTTTCGACGTCTGTCAGCAGTGAAAGCTTGCGGAAACCCGCCTTGGCAACCTCGCCCATCACGCGCATCACCGCACCATAGTCGACGGCGCGGTCGGCACGCACGTAGATCGGCTCGTCATAGCCGCTCTTGGTGATCGCCGCGAGCTTGGCCCCGATCGATTTCAGCTCGATCTCGGTCTCCTGCAGGAACACCTTGCCGTCCTTGTCGACGGTCAGCGTCAACGGCTCCTTATTGCTCTGGCCGAGCTGCTGGGCAGAGGTTTTCGGCAATTCGATCGGCACCCCGACCGTCAGCAGCGGCGCCGCCACCATGAAGATGATGAGCAACACCAGCATCACGTCGACGAAGGGCGTGACGTTGATCTCCGACATCGGCGCCTTGCGCTTGCGCCCGCGCCGGCGTCCGCCGCCTTCGCTCATGTGGACATGTGAGCCCATGGTCCGCAGCCTCTCGGAGTTACCCGGCCTCCCGGACGCCGCGGCTTGCGGCGATCCGGGATCTTGGCCGGCATTGCGGAGATCCCAGCTGAGTTCCCGGCTCTTCGCGCGGTCGTGCCGGAGGCGCGCGCCTCTGGTACGACCGCGCTCCGGCCGGGATCCCGGGTGCGGGGGACAACTGAGCGCAAGAGATCCGAATGAGCACAGTTCTCAGCTCCTCTGATCGACCTGGCGCGAGACGATGGCGGCGAACTCGTCGGCAAAACCCTCGAGCCGCTGGGCAAGGCGGCCTGCCTCGCTCGAGAACTTGTTGTAGAAGACGACCGAGGGGATTGCGGCCAAGAGGCCGAGCGCGGTCGCAAACAGCGCTTCGGCGATGCCGGGCGCGACCACGGCGAGATTGGTGTTCTTCGAGGCCGCGATCGCCTGGAAGCTCGTCATGATGCCCCAGACCGTGCCGAACAGGCCGACGAAGGGGGCGGTCGAGCCGACGGTTGCCAGGAACAGCAGCCGGTTCTCCAGCCGCTCGAGCTCGCGCCCGATCGTCACGTCCATCACCTTCTCGACGCGCAACTGGATGCCGCGCAGCGTCTTGGGGTTGTGCTCGACTGTTCGCTTCCATTCGCGCATGGCGGCAACGAAGAGCGCGCTCATCGCCTCGGTGCGCTGGCGCGAGAGCACCGAGTAGAGCTCCTCGAGCGATTGTCCGGACCAGAACAGCTGCTCGAACTTGTTGGTCTCGCGGCGGGCGCGAGAGAAGGTGAACAGCTTCTCCACGATGATCGCCCAGGACCAGACCGATGACAGCATCAGCCCTGCCATCACGATCTGAACAACGATGTGAGCCTGCAGGAACAGCTCGACGAAGGAGAAGCCGCCAGAAGCGATCGGGGCCGCGGATGTGATGTCGACAGGGTTCATGTGGCGGCCGCAGCGGTCCTTGCCGGTTGGAGGTCGGGGGAGCGGATGGAACGGACCGTTTGGCGGCCGTCCGTCGTCGGAGTGAGCGGATGGATAGAGTGTCGCATGACCGAAAGGCTCGTCGATGCCGGCCTAGTGTTCCGACTCATTCATTCGGTGCCCCAAACGAATGGCCAGTCCACTAGGCAACTCTTTGTTTGTGTTCCCTCTTTCCATTCATTGATCGAGCTTTGCCGGAATCGAATGAATGGGAGGGAACACTAGCCTTGCAGATCCCCCCATTGTCCATCCCGTAGGCGAGCGGCCATAGTCCCAGGCAATTTGACCAAACTAGGGCTCCCCCGTATCGGGATGTGCCAGGCCCCGCATGGCGATCGACCGTTTCCACGAAAAGGGGATTAGGCCCAATCGGTCCCGGCATCAACCCTTGGCGGCGGCCGTCTCGGCGAGAGCCCGCCATTCACCCTGCCTTTGGTCGTAGGCGAGCAGGTCGCCGCTCGTCATGTCGTAGATCCAGCCATGCAGGCGCAGCTTTCCGGCGGCGAGCGCATTGCGCACGATGCCATAGGTGAGCAGGTTGTCCTGCTGGAACAGCACATTGGCTTTGACCGCCTCGAGCAGATGCTCGGCTGCGGGCACCCTTGCCGCATTGACCAGATCGTGGGAAGCCCGCGCGAAATCGACCCAGCGTGCCAGATGCTCCTCGGCCGGAGGTACGGCATCGCCGAGCGCCCTGATGCCGCCACAGCCGGTATGACCGCAGACGACGATGTCGTCGACGCCCAGATGCGCGATGCCGTACTCGATCGCGGCACCGACGGAATCATCGCCCGTGTTCGCGGGCGGGACCACGTTGGCCACGTTGCGCACGACGAAGATGTCGCCAGCCTCCGCCCCGATGATACGGCCAGGATCGACGCGGCTGTCGGCGCAGCCAATCCACAACATTTTCGGCTGCTGGCGCCCCTGGGCGAGCTGCTTGTAGTAGGCACGATCAGCCTCGAACTCGGCTTTGAAACGCCGGTTGCCGGCAATGACGTCTGCGATATCGTCGGCCATGGCGATTCTCCATTACGACTGAAATGCACTGATCGGGGTATCGAGCGGGCTCGAGATTCATCGCCCGTGCCCGGATTGTCCATGCGACGGTTGCGCAAGCAAGTGTGGCTCCGCTCGGATAAGGAATAGCACGGACCGTCGTGCCAAGGGTCGAGAGCGCAACATGGGCGAACGCAGCATGGCCGAGCGCAGTATCGGTCTGGTGGCCGCCGCCAGCGTTGCGGTCGCGCTTGCCGTGATGGGGATCAAATACGTCGCCTATCTGGCAACCGGCAGCGTCGCGCTCTATTCGGATGCGCTGGAGAGCGTCGTCAATGTCATCGCCGGCGTGGTCGCGTTCCTTGCCGTCAGCTACAGCGGCCGGCCGGCCGACACGCACCACCAGTTCGGCCACCACAAGGCCGAGTATTTCTCGGCCGTGCTCGAAGGCGTGATGATCGTGGTGGCGGCGCTCCTCATCATTTCCGAGGCCGCGCCGCTGCTGTGGCGGCCGCGGGCAATCGATGGGGCCTTCGTCGGGCTGCTGGTCAACGGCAGTGCGACCCTCATCAATGCGGCATGGTGCTATTTTCTCATTCGTTTCGGGAAGCGCGTGCGCTCGCCAGCCCTGGTCGCCGACGGCCGGCACATCGTCAGCGATGTCGTCACCTCGGCTGGCGTGCTGCTCGGCCTGGTGCTGGCGCAGGCGACGGGCTGGCATGTGCTCGACCCGCTGCTTGCGCTGATCGTTGCTGTCAACATCCTCTGGGCCGGGTGGCGCGTCATCCAGGATTCGCTGCTCGGCCTGATGGATACGGCCGTGACCGCCGATATCCTGGCGCTGATCGGCGCGACCATCACCCGGCACGCGGGCGGCGCGCTGCAGGTCCACGACCTGCGGACCCGCACCGCCGGCAGTGCGACCTTCATCGAGCTCCACCTGGTGGTGCCCGGCGCCATGACGGTTGCCGCGGCCCATGGCATCTGCGACCGCATAGAGATGGCGCTCGTCGCCGCGGTGCCGGGCTCGCAGGTGCTGATCCATCTGGAGCCCGAGGACGAGGCCAAAGGGCGCGACGCGCTGGTGGTTTGAGGTCGACAACAAATCCGCCGTGCTACGCGGCTCGCCAATGTCGTGCCACAATGGCTGCGCCCAACAACGAGCGAGTGCTGCCCATGTCCGCTGCAACCGACCCCGCCCGCCCGTCCTCCGATCCCCGGCCCGTCACCTGCTATGGGCCTGACTTCCCCTTTGCCTATGACGATTGGCTGAAGCATCCCGCCGGCCTCGGCCGGCTGCCGGTCGAGCGACATGGAGCCGAGGTGGCGATCGTCGGCGCAGGCGCGGCCGGCATGACGGCGGCCTATGAGCTGATGCGGCTAGGGCTGAAACCGGTCATCTATGAATCGGCGCGTCTGGGCGGGCGGCTGCGGTCGGAGCCGTTTGCGGGCGCGGAAGGGATCGTCGCCGAGCTCGGTGCCATGCGGTTTCCGGTCTCCTCGACTGCCTTCTGGCACTACGCCGATCTGGCCGGCCTCGAAAGCCGCCCGTTTCCCAATCCGCTGACGGCGGCCTCGCCTTCCACTGTGATCGACCTGGAAGGCCAGAGCCACTACGCCGAGAAGCCCGCCGACCTGCCCCCGTTCTTTGGCGAGGTGGCAAGAGCCTGGGAGGAGGCGCTGGAGGAAGGCGCCGACTTCGCGTCGCTCCAGACCGCGATCCGCGCGCGCGACACACAGCGCCTGAAGGCAATCTGGGATCGTCTGGTGCCGCTCTGGGACGACCGCACGTTCTATGGATTCTGCGCCACGTCCGAAGCCTTCAAGAAGCGCTCGTTCCATCATCTCGAGGTGTTCGGGCAGGTGGGCTTTGGCACTGGCGGCTGGGACAGCGACTATCCCAACTCGATGCTCGAAATCCTGCGCGTGGTGGCAACCGCCCTCGACGACAACCAGCGCTTCATCGTCGGCGGCGTCGAGCAGCTGGCGCGCCGGCTGTGGCGGCAGGCACCGGATCGGCTCCTCCATTGGCCGGCGGGAACGACCCTCGAAAAGCTGCACGACGGCGCGGCGCGGCCGGGCGTGAAGCGCTTGAAGCGCGAGGCCGATGGCACCATTGCCCTCACCGACCGCTGGGGCGTGACGCGAAGCTACCCGGCCGTGCTCGTCACCTGCCAGAGCTGGCCGCTCACGACGCACATGGATTGCGACGAGAGCCTGTTCTCGCAGAAGCTCTGGATGGCGCTCGATCGCACCCGCTACATGCAGTCCTCAAAGACCTTCGTGATGGTCGATCGGCCGTTCTGGAAGGAGAAGGACGCTGGCACCGGCCGCGACCGCATGAGCACCACGCTGACCGACCGCATCACGCGCGGCACCTATCTGTTCGACAACGGCGAGGGCCAGCCTGGCGTCATCTGCCTGACCTATTCCTGGATGAGCGACGCCTTGAAAATGTTGCCGCTGCCGGTCGACAAGCGGGTCGCGCTCGCACTCGGCGCGCTGGAAAAGATCTATCCCGGACTCGACATCCGCAGCCACATCATCGGCGATCCGATCACGGTGTCCTGGGAGAGCGACCCGAACTTCCTCGGCGCTTTCAAGGGCGCGCTGCCCGGCCACTACCGCTACAATCACCGCATGTACTGCCACTTCATGCAAGGAGCGATGCCGCCTGCCGAGCGCGGCATCTTCATGGCGGGCGATGGCGTCTCCTGGACGCCCGGCTGGGTCGAGGGCGCGGTGACGACGGGGCTCAACGCGGTGTGGGGCATCCTCAATCACCTGGGCGGGACGTGCGACAGGGCGAACCCGGGACCGGGCGACCGGTTCGAGGAGCTGAAGCCGGTGGCGTTGCGGGAGTAGCGTACAACGTCCGTCGGTGTGTTATCATTAATGAGATCGTGATGATCGTGGCTACGACTGGAGATGAATGATGCACGACCCGGAGTTGGAGACCGAGCGACCCGCAGGCGCCTCCTCAACCGCACAGGCGAGCGTCGTAGGCGGAGCGGTGCCGTCGGTCGGCCAGGAAGAGCTGCCGCCCATCAGCGAGATCATCGCAGCGATTGCGGCGAAGATCCCGGCTGAAGAATGGGAGA
>JANNSW010000224.1:0-1832 GCA_031403055.1 Hyphomicrobiaceae bacterium
GGCCCGTCGCTCACCGCCATCCCCGCCTCCAGCCACCTCAACGCCCCGCGCCCCGCGGCGGCGCCGGTCGCGAAGGCCGCTTGCAGCAGATAGCCACCGGTCGGGGCTTCCCAGTCGAGCATTTCGCCTGCGACGAACACGCCAGGCAACCGGGTCAGCATGAAGCCCTCGTCGACCTCCTCGAACGCGACCCCGCCGGCGGTCGAGATCGCCCGCTCGATCGGCGCGATGCCGGTGAGGCGAACCGGTACGGCCTTGATCAGCCCGGCGATGGCGTCTGGAGACATGCCCGCGAGCCGCCCCGGCTGCTGCATGGTCGCCTCGTGCAGAAGCCCGATCGCAACGGGTGGCAGGCCCGTCGTCTTGCGCAGGAAGGTCGCAAGCGATTGCTTGCCGCGTTGGCCGGCGAGGCGGCGAGCGAGATCGGCCTCGGTCAGATCGGGGCGCAGATCGACGCCGAGCAAGGCAACGCCAGTCGTGTGGATCGCGTCGCGCAGCAAGGGCGCGAGCGCGTAGACGCCGCCGCCCTCGATCCCCGCTCGCGTCACGACCGCCTCGCCCTTGATGGTCACATCACCGAAAGTAAGCGCGATCCGCTTCAGTGGCGCACCCGCAAAGCGCGAGGCGAACAGCTCCGACCATGACGCAACGAAGCCGCAATTGGCGGGCTGCAGCGGCGAAATCCCGATGCCGGCCGCCGCCAGCGGCGCGACCCAGGCGCCGTCCGAGCCGAGCCGCGGCCAGCTCGCGCCCCCGAGCGCGAGCACGGTTGCGGCAGGCTCGACGGCGAGCGTGCCGGCAGGAGCCGCGAACCTGAGCCGGCCTCGCTCGTCCCAACCCGTCCAGCGGTGCCGGAGCTGGAACCGCACCCCCGCCGCATCGAGCCGGGCGAGCCAGGCGCGCAACAGCGGCGATGCCTTCATCGCCCTGGGGAACACACGTCCGCTGGAGCCGACGAACGTCGCCTGTCCGAGGCCGTCGGCCCAGGCCCTGAGAGCGTCGGGTGGCAAGGCCTCGATCGCCTCCCGCAAACGCGGCGCGGCCTCGCCATAGCGCGAAAGAAACCGCTGCAAATCCTCGCCGTGCGTGAGATTGAGACCGCCGCGACCGGCCAGCAGGAGTTTGCGCCCGAGCGTCGGCATCCCCTCGTAGACCGTGACCGTCGCCCCGCCCGCGGCCAGCACCTCGGCTGCCATCAGCCCGGCCGGCCCGCCACCGACAATGGCAATCGCAAGCGGATGTCCGCGCAAGACCTATTCGCTCTTCATCACCGAGATGTCGGGCGCTTCCTCGTTCTTCATGCCCTGGACGTGGTAGCCGGCGTCGACGTGGTGAACTTCCCCGGTGACGCCACGGGAGAGGTCGGACAGCAGATACATGCCGGCGGAACCCACCTCCTCGATGGTCACGGTCCGCCGGAGCGGGGAGTTGTACTCGTTCCATTTGAGAATGTAGCGGAAGTCCGAGATGCCCGAGGCCGCCAGCGTCTTGATCGGGCCGGCGGAGATCGCATTCACCCGGATGCCCTGCTTGCCGAGGTCGGCTGCCAGATAGCGCACACTCGCTTCGAGCGCGGCCTTGGCGACGCCCATCACATTGTAGTGAGGCATCACCTTCTCGGCGCCGTAATAGGTCAGCGTCAGCAGCGAGCCGCCCGCGGACATCAGCTTTTCGGCCCGCTGCGCCAGCGCCGTGAAGGAGTAGCAGGAGATCAGCAGCGTCTGGGTGAAGTTCCTCTCGCTGGTCTCGACGTAGCGGCCGTCGAGCTCGGCCTTGTCGGAGAAGGCGATCGCGTGCACGAGGAAATCGAGCCGGCCCCAGGCCCGCCCGAG
>JANNSW010000225.1:0-8102 GCA_031403055.1 Hyphomicrobiaceae bacterium
CCCAGCATGAAAAGTGCCGTAGGCCCAATATGTTGCGGCTTCGCCGCTTCTTGCGCTGGATCCCGGATCAATCTCCGCCCCGGCGATAGGCCAGGGCTCCGATCGTCCGGGAAGACGGAGCAGTTGTTGTTCGGATTGTCCAAAGATCGCCCCAAGCTAAGCAGAGTTCGCCAAAGTGGTTTTCCCGGTTTGGCGATAAAACTCTGCGAAAACAAAGGAACCTAAGCAGGCATTCGTTGGTCTTCCAACGAAAGTCTGCTTAGCACCCACCATCTCCAGTGAGCAAGCGACAACACACATCCTCCCCCGTCCTCCCACGTCATTCCTGCGCAGCCGGGAATCCAGACAAGGAGCTGATGTCGCGTGGAGAATTGGCTGGATGCCCGCCGTCCATGTGAAGCATGGCTCTGCCATGACGCGGGCAGGACGGCTTTGGTATGGGAGCTTGTGACTCCGGGTACTAACACAACGGCTGGACGAAGCGCTCCCGGATCGCGCCTGATCGGGCATGCACGCAACGATTGCCTCTGTTACTGCCGCGCTCGACTGGCGCCGAGCAGGCGCTCGACATAGGCCGGCACCACCTCGCCGGCCTTGCCGTGGATCGCCTCGTCGAAGCAGGAGATGCCCTGCGATGGCTCGAGGTTGAGCTCGACGGTGCGCGCGCCTGCCGCCTTGGCGAGCCGCACGAACCCCGCCGCCGGATAGACCGTGCCGCTGGTGCCGATCGAGAGAAACAGATCGGTCTTGGCCAGCGCCGCGTTGATCTCCTTCATCCGGTAGGGCATCTCGCCGAACCAGACGACGTCGGGGCGCATCCGGCCGCTCGCTCCGCACCCGGGACACGCCGTCGCCCGGCTCAGCTCCTCGCCCCAATCGTAGCGCTCTTCGCAGGCCCGGCACCACGCCCGGAAGATCTCGCCATGCATGTGGATGACGTTGCTCGTTCCGGCCGCCTCGTGCAGCCGATCGATGTTCTGGGTAACGATCAGCACCTCGCCCGCATGCTCGCGCTCGAGCCGGGCGAGCGCCGCGTGGGCCTGGTTGGGTCGCACGTCGGCGTGGGCGCGCCGGCGCATGTTGTAGAACTCGAGCACGCGCTCGGGATCGCGGGCGAACCCTTCGGGCGTCGCCACGTCGCGATAGTCGACCTTGCCCCATAGCCCGTCCTTGTCGCGAAAGGTCGAGACACCGGATTCCGCCGAGATGCCGGCGCCGGTCAGGATGAGGATGCTCTTCTGCTGCAGCATCGGGCTGCGTTAGCAGACCTGACCACCGATGGAAAATACTCCCGCAATTGTTCCCCGCGGAACATGCGGACCGCGCGATCAACCCTAAATCTCTCCCAACGGAGCACGGGCGGCAGCAACCGCCCAATCCCAGGGGAGTGAACCAAATGGCTGTGAAAACCGGAACCGAGAACGCCGACTTCCTCAACGACAACTTCATCAACGGCTTTGCCGGTCCGATCGACTTCGGCACCGACGATTTCGTGATCGGGCTTGCCGGCGACGACACCATCACCCTCCACAACGGCAACGACACGGCTGATGGCGGCGCTGGCGCCGACACCTTCAGAGATCGCGCCGGCGGCGACGACACCATGCAGGGCGGCGACGACGCCGACACGTTCTTTGCCGGCAGCGGCAACAATCTCATCGACGGCGGCGCCGGCTTCAGCGGCCGGAGAGGCTTCGACCGCGACACCGTCTCCTACGAGAACAGCTCGACGGAAGCACGCGTCAACCTCGCGGTCGGCAGCGGCACGGGCGATGGCACCGACACGCTGATCGGGATCGAGAACGTGCGTGGCAGCGCGTTGGCGGACGGCATTGCGGGCGATCTCGGCAACAATGCCCTGTTCGGCCTCGACGGCAACGACAGTATGGCAGGCCAAGACGGCAACGACAGGCTGTTCGGCGACAATGGGGCTGACAGCCTGCTGGGCGATCGTGGCGACGACAGCATCGACGGCGGGCTCGACAGCGATCTGCTGCTCGGCGGGCGCGGCCGCGACGTGCTGACAGGGGGGCGCGGCAGCGACAAGCTCGTGTTCCAGTCGCAGGCGGAATCGCGGGCTGCCAACGGCATCGACCTCATCACCGATTTTCTGCGCGGCGAGGACAAGATCGACCTCTCGACGATCGACGCCAATCGGAGCAAGGCCGGCGATCAGGCCTTCAAATTCGTCGCCGACCACACCAACAAAGCCGCCGGCCAGATCGAGGCGACCTTCGACGCGGGCCGCAACGTCACCGTGATCGAAGCCTACACCAACAAGGACAACGCCGCCGATATGGTGATCGAGCTGACCGGCCATGTGGACCTGGCGAAGGCGGATTTCTTCTTGTAGGGGCGAACGGGTCAGGGCGCGAAGATGAAGTCGGCCTCGCCGATGTCTGCGAGGCCGGCGCTTCTAATGAACATCGACCATTCGCCGTTCGGGAAAATGGGCGCGATCAGGACGCCGACGAAGCCCTCTACGACCTCGACAGTTAGAACGGGATCGGCCATCCCACTATGATATCTGTACGCGCCTTCGACATAGCCGCGCCCACGCTCTCTCGAGAAACACATCGGCATCACCCGTCATTCCGGACGTCGTCGTGCCGAAGGCGCGCCAGCGGCGATCCGGGATCCTGGCCACGGGCGCGGCATCCGTAGCTGAGATCCCGGATCAAAGCCTGCGGCTTTGACCGGGATGACGGGTGGATGGGTGGGTGCGATACGTTTCCTCCAACACGCATTCCGGCGCAGCCGGTTGGAGGGTCACCCCACCTGTCCCCGGTGCCGCAGGCAATGATCGGCGAGCACGATCGCCATCATGGCCTCGCCGACCGGGACCGCGCGGATGCCCACGCAAGGGTCGTGGCGGCCCTTGGTGACGATCTCGGTCTCGTGGCCATGCCGGTCGATGGTGCGGCGGGGGGAGAGGATCGACGAGGTGGGCTTGACCGCGAAGCGGCAGACGATCGGCTGGCCGGTCGAGATGCCACCCAGGATGCCGCCGGCATGGTTCGACAGGAAGACGGGCTTGCCGTCGGGGCCAATGCGGATCTCATCCGCATTCTCCTCCCCCGACAATAGCGCCGCCGAAAACCCCGCGCCGATCTCGACGCCCTTGACCGCATTGATGCTCATCATCGCGCTCGCCAGATCCTGGTCGAGCTTGCCGTAGAGCGGCGCGCCCCACCCGACCGGCACGCCGTCGGCCACCACCTCGATCACGGCGCCGGCCGATGAGCCCGCCTTGCGTGCCTTGTCGAGGAAGGCCGTCCAGGTCGCGACGATGCCGGGGTCGGGCGAAAAGAACGGGTTGCGGCCGACCTCCTCCCAATCCCAGCGGCTGCGGTCGACCGCGTGGGGGCCGATCTGGACGAGGGCCGCCCGGATCGTCACGCCGGGGACGACCTTGCGCGCGACCGCGCCTGCTGCCACGCGCGACGCCGTCTCTCGCGCCGACGACCGCCCGCCGCCGCGATAGTCGCGGATGCCGTACTTGGCCCAATACGTATAGTCGGCATGGCCGGGGCGGAATTTGTCGGCGATGTCGCCATAGTCCTTCGAGCGTTGATCGACGTTCCCGATCTCGAGCGCGATCGGGGCTCCGGTCGTCGCCTGCCGCCCCGCCGCGTCCGGGAACACGCCCGAGAGGATGCGCACCGCGTCGGGCTCCTTGCGTTGCGTCGTGAAACGCGATTGCCCGGGCTTCCGGCGGTCGAGCTCGGACTGGATGTCGGCGGCGTCGAGCGCGATGCCCGGCGGGCAGCCGTCGACCACGCAGCCGATCGCCGGCCCATGGCTCTCGCCCCAGGTGGTGACGCGGAACAGATGGCCGAAGCTGTTGTGCGACATGGCGACGTGTTAAGCAGGAATCGCAATGCCCCGCAACGGCAGGCCCGCGTCGCGGACCTCCGTCGCGGCTACTTCCGGACCCCGATCGTGACCAGGTACTCGCGCGGCATCGCCACCCCCAGCTCGCTGCTGAACTGGTCGTGATAGGCGATGAAGTCGCGCTCCAGCTCCTGCCGGCGCTTGGGATCGCAGCTGGCCGCGACTGTTTTGGTCGGACCATAGCCTTCGAGGAACAGGTCCCAGACCGACTTGCCGCTCGGCAGCCGCAGTGTCGTGACGCCCTTCTCGAACTTCAGGTCGAAGGCCTCGCCCAAGAGCTGGCGCACGCGCTCGGGCCTGCCCCAATCGAAGGGCGAGGGCGGCGGCGTGGCCGACGGCGGCGGCATGTAGGGCCGCATCACCTTGAACAGGCCTTCGAGCGTATCGCCCGGCGGCCAGGTGCAGATGCCGAGCCGCCCGCCCTTCCTGCAGACGCGGGCGAGCTCGCGCGCGGCATCCTCCGGCCGCGCGACGAACATCACTCCAAACGTCGACGCCACCAGATCGAACTCACCGTCGGCAAAGCCGAGCTGCTCGGCATCGTCCACCCGGAAGTCGATTTCTGGAGCAAGCTTCCTTGCCGCGTCGATCACGCCGGCACCGATATCGACACCAACGACCTTGGCGCCACGCGCGACGAGGCGCCGGGCGGTCCAGCCGGTGCCGGTCGCCACGTCGAGGCAGCGCTCGCCGGGCTGTGGCGCAAGCCTTGTCACCACGTGCTCCAAGGCGTCCGCGATGGTTTCACTGACCCGGTCGTAGCCGCTCCCGCCAGAACCCCAGGTCTGTCCGGCTCGCTCGTTGTGCGGTCTGATGCTCACGGTCATGGCAACCTCCAGCAAGGCGCCCCCGCAACCAGAGTGCGCCTTTTTTCACGGAGGTCAAGGCGGGAGCACGTGCCGATGCGCTCTCCGTCGCACCCGCCCGACCGTGCGGCACGCAGCCCGGCACCGGCGGCTTCCTTTTTTTGTAGCTACGTCACCTTGACGCGATATTTTTTCGTAGCTACATTCGAGACACCGACCGGGGGCTGCGATGCGCTACGAATGGGACGAAGCCAAGAATCGCGCAAACCAGGCCAAGCACGGCATCGGCTTCGAGATGATGACGCAATTCGAGTGGGGCACGGCCGTCACCTTCATCGACGACCGCGAAGACTACGGCGAGCTGCGCGAGATTGCCATCGACTTCCACGGGATGCGGCTTTACTACTTGATCTTCGTCGCCCTGGACGACGAAGCAGTAAGGATCTTCAGCTTTAGACCAGCCAACAAAGCAGAGGCACGACGCTATGGCCAAGGGCAATGACCAGAAACAGAACGACAAATGGGAGGAGGCCCGGCGCAAGGCGTTGGCCTATGGCGAAAGCCTGACCGACGAGGAGGATGCGCGCATCACGGCCGCTGCCCTGGCCGACCCGGATGCACAGCCCATCAGCGACGAGATGTGGGCGAACGCGCTGCCATACGAAGAGCAAAGGCGGCGGATGAAGCGGTTGCGCGGCCAGCGTGGCCCGCAGAAGACGCCGACGAAGAAGCTCGTCTCGCTTCGCATCGACCCCGATGTGCTCGCGTACTTCCGTGGGACCGGCCCCGGCTGGCAGGCGCGGATCAACGAGGCACTGCGCAAAGTGGCCGGGCTCGGGTGAGCGCCATCGCCGCTTACGATCGGCGCGCGCCGGCGACGAGGAGGCCGAGGACCGCATGACGCTCGTGATCGTTGCCGAGGCTGGTGGCGAGCGTATGCTGCCCGAGCCCGTCTCCGCATCGGTGCTCGCCGGCGCCAACGTGCTGAGCTGCATCCGCCGCTGGCGCGGCCTGACGCAGGGCGAGTTCGCCCAGGCGGCCGCAATCACGCAGAGCTTCCTGAGCGCGCTAGTGTCCCGGCACATTCATTTGGTACCCCAAATGAATGGCCAGCCCACTAGCCAACTCTTTGTTTGTGTTCCGTCTTTTCATTCATTGATCCAGCTTCGCCGGAATCGAATGAATGGGCCGGAACACTAGCGCCTTGACGGAAAAAAGCTTTGGGTCGATGGCTTTCAGACCCAAACGCAAGGGGCCCGCAATGAAAATCAGCCGCATTCGTCTCGCCGACACCGAAGCCGATTTCAATGAAGCGCGCGCTCTTGGCCGCACTTGGGTTGACTGGCAGCTGAAGGTCTATCCCGAGCTGCGAGAACCGATCATGGCCTATTTCGACCCGGTGGAATACGAGCAGACCCTCGCAGCGCTGCCTGTCGTGCACGCCCGACCGAAAGGTGCGGTCCTTCTGGCTGATCTTGGTGGGTCTGCCGTCGGTTGCGTGATGTATCTGGAGTTGGAGCCGGGCATTGCCGAGGTAAAGCGACTTTTTGTCGACGAGGCCGGGCGCGGCCATGGCCTAGGCCGCAAACTACTGGAGGCGATGTTTGATCAGATGCGCAGCGATGGGTACCAAATGGTCAGGTTCAGCTCGGGACATTACCTGACCCATGCCAGAAAACTGTATGAAAGTGCCGGGTTCAAAGTCATCCCGATGCCAGACGATTACCCGGACGAATATCGCGATCTGGACTATTTCATGGAACGGTCGCTTTAGCCGACATTTCCCAAGTAGTGGCGCCGTAGGGCGGGATAGGCGAAGCCGTATCCCGCCACATGTCTGCGCCAATGGCGGAATACGGCGCAAAGGGCGCCTATTCCGCCCTACGCGCTGCCCGGCCGACAAGCCCGGCACTCGTGATGGCCGCCCGAGCCCGGAAGCCGACGAATGGGGGTAGACAGCAGTGGGCCAGCAGGGTGCATGGCAACCGGCCGCGTATGACAATGGCCCGACGGCTGTTTCCTGAATAGGATAGCGGAAAATCACACGAAAGGCGGCAACCGACGCGATTGACCCGAAGCAGAGCAGGACGTTAGCTGATCGTTGCGGTGGAGCCACTTCCGGTCCTAGAAATAGCTGGCGACGACGTTCCGACGTATTGGGCTACGACGCGAGTGTTTACAGTCGGCTGCAGACCACCGGGGAATTGGGCGCGGGATCGACGTCCCTCAGTTTTTTGGCGGACGAAGACCCTCGAATAGCTCCTTGTCGGCCAATATCAGCTCGATAACAAAATCAGCGAAGAGGCGCACGCGATACACGCGACGCACCTCCGGATGATACAGCAGCCACATGTCAAACTTGTTGTCCAGCACGGGCTCCGGATCGAGACGGCGCAGACCGGGATCTTTGTCGCCCACATAACAGGGCAGCAAAGTGACCCCCAACCCCGAGCGAACCATGGACTGCATCGCCGCCATGCTGTCGACTCGATGCTTGAAGCGCCCGTCCGCACATAGAGTCCCGAAGAGCATCCGGTTGTAGTTGTCGTCGTAGATGCCGATCCAGTCCCAGTCCTCGCGATTATCGGGAGTGAAGCAAGTGCCGGTTGGCCCACTGGCCGCGTAGATCGCGTAGGCAACCGCCGTCAGACGGCGCCCGACAAGAGTCTCGGGTGGTCGTTGGGTAAAGCGAATTGCCACATCCGCGTCACTGCGGCTCAGGTTAAGCGGCGCCTGGGTGCAGATGACACTCAGATCGATACCGGCGTTCTGTCGGAGAAAGTCCCAGAGGAAGGGAGCGAGATATCCGTTCAGGAAGAACTCCGTACAGGTCACTCGAAGCCCACCACGCGCATCCTGGTCTTGGCCGAAGATCTTGCGGTCCGCTCCGGAAATATCCTCCTCAACCTGCTGAACGGTCGCGAAAAGATCCATTCCAGTGGCCGTCAACTCGTAACCGAGGCGCGTGCGGTCGAAGAGGCGCACTTTCAGCCGATTCTCCAGCGCTTCCAATCGCCGCGAAACCGTTGGCTGGCTCACGCGTAGCGCCCTGCTCGCGGCGGTTAGCGACCGTGCGCGCGCAATTGCAAGAAAGAAGCGGAGATCGTCCCAATTTGCCGCCATTCATTCTTGTATCGTGATTATGCGAAACTTGCCATCGCGGTTCAAATTTTTCGGTGGTCTACTGCGTGTCAGAAGAAACCGCAACGCCGACGGAGCCTTGGATGACACTCGCCCTCCCCACAGAGCACGCGCTGAGATCCCTCCGGAACCGGCTCTCCGGCCAGGTCCTGCTGTCTGGCGACAACGGCTACGAAATGGTGAGGCGCGTGCACAACGGCCTCATCGATCGTCGCCCCGCTGTGATCGCGCGCTGCATCGGCGCCGCCGACGTGGCGGATG
>JANNSW010000226.1:0-4922 GCA_031403055.1 Hyphomicrobiaceae bacterium
AGCGACAACTTTCCCCCCGAGGTCAATGCGCCGGCGTCGCGGACGCACGAGCATTGCCGCGAGTGGGTCAAGCAGGGCCACCAGGTGACGGTTGTCACCTGTGCGCCGAACTTCCCCAAGGGCCGCGTTTTCGACGGCTACAAGAACCGGCTCTGGTCGCGCGAGACGGTCGAGGGGATCGAGGTCATCCGGGTCTGGACCTACATCTCGGCAAACGAAGGGTTCGTGAAGCGCATCCTCGACTATGTGAGCTATGTCGTGACGGCGGTGCCCGCGAGCCTCCTCGTGCGGCGTGTCGATGTTGTCGTGGGCACCTCGCCGCAGCTGTTCGTCGCGTTGGCGGCCTGGCTGGTCGGCCTCTTCAAGCGGCGCCCCTACGTGTTCGAGCTGCGCGATCTCTGGCCCGAATCGATCCGGGCGGTCGGCGCCATGCAGAGCCCGCGCGTGCTCGATTGGCTGGAGGGCCTCGAGCTCTTTCTCTACCGGCAGGCAGCCCACATCGTCAGTGTGACGCACGCTTTCCGCGCCAATCTCGTCAGCCGTGGCATTCCCGCCGGCAAGATCAGCGTGACCGTCAACGGCGCCGATCTGGCGCGGTTCCAACCGCGGCCGCGCGACGAGGTGCTCGCCCGCGAGCTCGGCCTCTCCGGCAAGCTCATCGTCGGCTACGTCGGCACCCATGGCATGGCGCATGCGCTTTCGACACTGCTCGACGCCGCCGAGCGGCTGAAAGCCGAGCCGGCCGGACGCGACATCCGCTTCCTGCTGCTGGGCGACGGTGCCGAGAAGGCCGCGTTGAAGGCGTCCGCAGCCGCCAGGGGGCTCGACAATGTGGTGTTCGTCGACTCCGTCCCGCGCGCCGAGGTGGTGCGCTACTGGTCGCTCCTCGACATCTCGGTGATCCATCTGAAGCGGACACCCCTGTTCGAGACGGTGATCCCCTCGAAGCTGTTCGAGTGCATGGCGATGGGGCTGCCCGTGCTGCACGGCGTTGCCGGCGAATCCGCGAGGATCGTCGAGAGCGAAGGCGTGGGCCTGACCTTCGAGCCGGAGAATGCCGAGGCGCTGGCGGGGCATGTGCTCGCTCTTGCCGGCGATCCTGCACGGCGGGCTCAGCTCAGCCGCAAGGGCATCGAGGTGGCGCGCCGCTACGACCGCACCGTGCTGGCGGCGGCGATGCTCGACACGCTTTTGCGGGTCGCTGGTATTGCGAGTGTAGCTCCAGCCGCCGTGGCGAGGCACTGGGACGCGCGACCCGAGCCGGCACCAGAGACGCGGGATCGTGCGGCGTGACCCAGAAAATCCTCCTCGTCTTCGGCACCAGGCCCGAAGCCATCAAGATGCTGCCGGTCGCACGCGCGCTCGCGGCGGAGCCCGGCATCGAGATGAAGATCTGCGTGACCGCGCAGCATCGCCAGATGCTCGACCAGGTGCTCGAGCTGTTCGAGACCACGCCCGACTACGACCTCGACATCATGGCGCACGCGCAAGGGCTCGAGCAGATCACGACCGGGGTGCTCAACAAGCTCTCCGCCGTGCTCGCGGAGGCCAAGCCCGACCGCATCCTGGTGCACGGCGACACCACGACGACCATGGCGGCGTCGCTGGCCGCATTCTACAAGCGGATTCCGGTCGGGCACGTCGAAGCGGGCCTGCGCTCGGGCGATCCCTCCCAGCCTTGGCCCGAGGAGATCAACCGGCGCGTGACGGACGTGATCGCGGATCTGTTCTTCGCGCCGACCACGGGCTCGCGCGACAATCTGCTGGCCGAGAACGTGGCGCCCCGGGCGATCCATGTGACCGGTAACACCGTGATCGACGCGCTGCTTGCGATCGTCGAGCGGATCGAGCGGCGGCCCGAGCTTGCAGCCGAGCTGGCGAGCCGATTCGGTTTCCTCGATCCCGCGCGACCGATCCTGCTCGTGACCGGCCACCGGCGCGAGAATTTCGGTCCGCCGTTCCTGAGCCTGTGCGAAGCCATTCGCGATCTCGCGCGGGCCCATCCGATCCAGGTCGTCTATCCGGTGCATCTCAATCCGAACGTGCAATCGGCGGTGCGCCAGGTGCTCGATGGCGTGCCCCACGTCCACCTCATCCCGCCGCTCGACTATCTGCCCTTCGTCTACCTGATGACGTGCTCGCACGTGATCCTGACCGACAGCGGCGGCATCCAGGAGGAGGCGCCTTCGCTGGGCAAGCCCGTCTTCGTCATGCGCAACGTCACCGAGCGGCCCGAAGCGGTGGACGCCGGCACCGTCAAGCTCGTCGGCACCGATCGCGACCGCATATTCGCGTGTGTGAGCGAGGTCATCACCGATCGCGGCGCCTACGAGGCGATGAGCCGCGCCCACAACCCCTACGGCGATGGCCGCGCTTCGCAGCGCATCGCCGACATCCTGTCCAATCGCCAGACGAGGGAGTTCGCCAGATGAGCAACGAGTTCGAATTCAACACCTGCGTCATTGTCGGGCTCGGCTATATCGGCCTTCCGACCTCGGTCGTGATCGCCCGCTCCGGCAAGAAGGTGATCGGCGTCGATATCAGCAACCGTGTTGTCGAGATGGTGAGCGCGGGCCGCTGCCCGATCGAGGAGCCGCACTTGCCCGAGGCCCTCGCCGACCTCGTCGCGGCAGGCATGATCACGGCCAGGACCACACCGAGCGCGGGCGACGTTTTCATCATCGCGGTCCCCACGCCCTTCACCGGTGGCTACAAGCCGGACCTCTCCTATGTCGAGGCGGCCACCCGCTCGATCGCGCCGATCCTGCGCAAGGGCAATCTGGTGGTGGTCGAATCGACCATTCCGGTCGGCGCGACCGAGCAGGTCTCGCGCTGGATCGAGGGCCTGCGGCCCGACCTCACCTGCGCGCGCCGCGGCAGCGACAAGGTTCCCGACATCCTCGTCGCCCATTGCCCGGAGCGCGTGCTGCCGGGCCAGATGCTGCGCGAGCTCGTCGAGAACGACCGCGTGATCGGCGGCGTCTGCGCGGCAAGCTCCCGCGCTGGCCAGGCGTTCTACCAATCCTTCGTCACCGGCAACTGCCTCGTCACCGATACCCGCACGGCCGAGCTGTGCAAGCTCAGCGAGAACGCGTTCCGCGACGTCAACATAGCCTTCGCCAATGAGCTGGCCGAGATTGCCGGCGACTTCGGCATCAACATCTGGGAGTTGATCGAGCTCGCCAATCACCACCCGCGAGTGAAAATCCTGAAGCCGGGCCCGGGCGTCGGCGGTCACTGCATCCCGGTCGACCCCTACTACCTGGCCTGGCGTGCCCGTGAGTTCGACTTCACCGAGCGCTTCATCGAGCTTGCCGGCGACATCAACTTCGGGATGCCGCGACACGTGGTGGACCTGGTCGCCGAGGCGCTCAACGACCGCGGCAAGGCGCTCAAGGGCGCGCGCGTCGGCGTGCTGGGGGTGGCGTTCAAGCCGGACGTGCAGGATGGGCGCAACTCGCCCGCGGGAGCGATCCTGCCGGGCATTGTCGCCCGCGGCGCGGAGCTCCGGTATCACGACCCGCTGATCCCGCGCTTCCGCGACGACACGGGCTATGAGCACGAGGGCGTCGGGCTGGACTCGCTCATCCACTGGGCGGACGTGTTCGTGGTTGTCACCGCACACAGGGCCATCGACTGGGACCACTTCTACGCCGGGGCACTCCTCGTGGTCGACACGGTCAACAGCTCCCGCGGACGCGCCGTCCGCGAGCGACAGGTGCTGCGCCTGGGCGCAGGGTGGTCCGGGGACCAAGCGAGGTAACCGGCGCCCGGGCCGGTCTACGGATCGATCTGCGGCAGACGGGCGTACAGGCGCTCGGCGAGCGCCCGCGCGTACGTCGCGGTCAGGTGGTGCTGATCGCGGAACACGAGCAGGCGGCCGATCACGGCCGGGCACGGGTCCGTCCGACAGACCCACGGCGTCGGGTCGATGAACGCCGCACCAGCTCCTGATGCAACGGCGGCTTCACCCGCGGTCCAGCCCGGGTTCACCGCGGCCGCAAACGGAACCGAGCAGGCCGAGGCGTCGTCCAGATTCGCGGACAGGCAGACCGGCGGATCCGCCTGGGCGCGCGGCGTGTCGCCGATCACGACGACGTGCCGGGCGAGGGCCGCGAGGCGCTCGAGGGTCCGGCCCAAGGCGGCGTCCCACCGGTCCCGGACCTTCGCGATCGGGACCGCGACGCCGTCGACCACCGCCTTGTAGCCGCGTGAGTCCGATACGACGACCAGGTCCGGCCGCTCGGCGGCCATACGCTCCAGGGCGGCATCCCGCCAGCGGCTGCACTCGTCGTAGGGGCGCTTGACGATATCGGCCCAGATGTCGATATCGGCGGTGGTGCAGGCGGACTTCGTCATGGAGACGAGACGCCAGCCTCGCTCCGTCGCAAGGCGCTCCAGCGTCGGGAACCACTGGGCGGCGTGGGAGTCACCGAACAGCACGACGGTGACGTCGCTCCCGGCCTCGCCGAAGACGCAGTCACCTGGCGTGACGCTCGGGACGTCCAGGTGGCAGTCATCCGCGTAGATCACCGGCAGGTCGTCGGCAGCAATCTCGAGCGGCGGCGCCAGGTCAGCTGGCACCGGGGCCGCAGCGAGCGGCGGCAACGTCGCGGCCGGCGACGGCGTGGCGGGCAGTGGCGTGGCGCCTTCAGGCGGCGAGCCGTCAGGGCCCGCGGTCTCCGACGCGATCGCCGTCGGCGTCGGGTCGGCTGGAAGAGCGACGCTGGTGACATCGCCGCCGACGGCGGCTCCGCCCGACGACACGGCGCCGGCGGCGCACCCCAGCGACGCCGTCATCGCAACGACCGCGACGGACAGGGCGCCCGCCATGGCGAGCGATCGACGCGTCTTCAGACCGATGAAGCGGCCGCGGCGGATCGGGTCCTCGACCCACCGCTGCGTGGCCGTGGCGGCCAGGA
>JANNSW010000227.1:0-5270 GCA_031403055.1 Hyphomicrobiaceae bacterium
CTCGCCTATGGCACCAAGGGCATGGTCTGCACCTCCCACGCCTTGGCGACGCTCGATGCGCTCGACGTGCTGCGGGAGGGTGGCTCGGCCGTCGATGCGGCGATCGCGGCATCAGCCACACTGTGCGTGGTCGAGCCCGCCTCGACCGGCATCGGCGGCGACTGTTTCGCGCTGATCGCCAAGCCGGGCGAGAAGCTGCAGGGCATCAATGGGTCGGGGCGTTCGCCCGCAAAGCTCGATCCCGAGAAGTTCATCGGCGGACCGCCACTCGCCGACACCAGCGTGCATACCGTGACGGTGCCGGGTGCCATCGATGCCTGGGAGGCGCTACGCACGCGCTATGGCCGGCTCGAGCTGGCACGCCTGCTGGCGCCGTCGATCCGGCACGCCGCCGACGGCTTCGTCGTCACGCCGCGCGTCGCCTACGACTGGATCGACGACGCGGCCCGCATCCAGGGCGACGCCGGCGCCCGGCGCCACCTGCTGGTGTCGGGCGGCCCGCCGGCGGAGGGCCATGTCATGCGCCTGCCGGCGCTCGCAGACAGCCTGCGCAAGATCGCGAAGGGCGGCCGCGACTCCTTTTATACCGGCGCGATCGCCGAGGACATCGTCGCGACCCTCGACAAGCTCGGCGGGGCGCATGCGCTCGAGGATTTCGCCGCCCACAAGTCCGAGTGGGTGACGCCGATCACCTCCGGCTATCACGGCCTCGACATCGCCGAGATCCCGCCCAACGGCCATGGCGTCACCGCCCTCATCATCCTCAACATCCTGAAACGGCTGCGGAGCCGGGGCACCGAGCCGGTGTCGGCGACGCGCTATCATCTGCTGATGGAAGCGGCTCGCATGGCCTATGCCGTGCGCGACGCGTTCGTCGCCGACCAGCAGCAGGCGAAGGTGCCGGTCGAGCACATGCTCTCCGACAAGCTCGCCGACGAGCTCGCCTCCCGCATCGACCCCACGCGACGCCGCGACGATCTGGGTCCGGTGCCGCGCCCGCGGAAGTCGGACACGATCTACCTCTCGATCGTCGATCGTGACGGACTGGCCGTCTCCTTCATCAACTCGGTTTATCACGGCTTCGGCAGCGGCATCACCACCGAGAAAACCGGCATCTGGCTGCAGAACCGCGGGCTCGGCTTCAGCCTGGAGCGCGGGCACCTCAACCAGATCGCTCCGGCCAAGCGCCCGCTGCACACCATCATTCCGGGCATGGGCATGCGCGGGCCGGATGCCGAGATCGTGTTCGGCGTGATGGGCGGGCACTATCAGCCGGTCGGGCACGCAACCGCGCTCACCAACATGCTCGACTTCGGGCTCGACGCGCAGGCAGCGCTCGATGCCCCGCGCGTGTTCTTCGAGGGCAACGGCCTCGTGCTCGAGACCGAGGTGCCCGACGGCGTGCGCCGTGACCTGGAGCGCATGGGGCACCTGACGAAGCACGCGGCCGAGCCCTTCGGCGGCGGCCAGATCATCGTGATCGACAGGCAGCGCGGCATCCTGAAGGGCGGCAGCGATCCGCGGAAAGACGGGCTCGCGGCAGGGTTTTGACAAAGCGGAGAGGCAAGAGCGATGGGCACCCAAATCAACTTCCGCGCGGTCGACGGCAGCGATGCCTCCGGCTATCTCGCGCGCCCCGGCCGGGCCAAGGCGCCGGGCGTCGTCGTCATCCAGGAATGGTGGGGGGTGCAGGACCAGATCAGAGGGATCTGCGACCGGCTCGCTCTCGCGGGCTACGATGCGCTCGCCCCCGACCTCTACAAGGGCGTGTCGGTGCCCTATCACGACCATCAGGCCGCGGGCCGCGAGATGGGCTCGCTCGACTTCAACCGCTCGACCGACCAGATCGTGCGGGGAGCCGCGCAATTCCTGAAGCGCTCGGGCGTCAAGGTCGGGCTGACCGGCTTCTGCCTGGGCGGCGCGGTATCGGTGCTCGGCGCCTGCCGCATCCCCGAGCTGTCGGCGGCGGCGCCCTTTTATGGCCTGCCGCTCGGCCCGGGAGGCGAGGCCAAGGACATCAAGTGCCCGCTGCAGGGCCATTTCGCCAATACGGACGACTGGTGCACGCCTGCCGCGGTCGACGCGTTCGAGAATGCCGCCAAGGCCGCCGGCAAGAGCATCGAGATCCATCGCTACGACGCCAAGCACAGCTTCATGAACGAGCAGGAGGCCGACATCCACGACCGCGCCGTTGCCGAGCTCGCCTGGGAGCGGCTGCTTCAGTTCTGGGCGAGGCACCTCTCCTGATGGGGTGCGCCCGGACGCGTAGGTCGGAGCGAGGGGACGCAGGCCCCGAGGTCCGACAACCGTTTGTCGGACTTCGCGCGAAGGACGCACAGTCCGACCTACGTTCTGAAAGTTGCCGAGGCCGACAACGCCGATCGACAGCCAAAGGGGAGCAAGCAATGACAAAGGCGCGCCCAGAGATCCATGAGGGCAGCGGCAATGTATTCGCCGACCTCGGTCTGCCTGACGCCGACTCTCATTTCCTCAAGGCGCAGGTCGTCGCCGAGCTCTACCGGATTGCGCGCGAGCGTAAGCTCACGCAGGCCGAGGCCGGCAGGATCGTGGGCATCAGCCAGCCGGAAGTCTCGCGCCTGTTCAAGGGGCGCTTTCGCGAGTATTCGGTCGAGCGGTTGATGGAGTTTCTGACCGCGTTCGATCGTGACGTGGAGATCGTGTGCCGGCCGAGACTGAAGCGGTCGATCGAACGTGGGCGGATCACGTTCACGGCGACATCGTAGGCAGTGCGGCAGCAAAAGGGGCAGGGTCGATGAAGGGCAATTTCGCGACAGCGCTGGCGGACGCGCACAAGCACAAGGAGGCGCCCTTCCCGGAAGCGGAGTACGCCGAGCGGCTCCAGCGCGTGCAGGCAGAGATGTCGGCGCGCAAGGTCGACGTGCTGTTCCTGATGGCGCCGGAGAGCATGTTCTACCTCTCGGGCTTTGCCTGCGAGTGGTACCAGGCGCAGTCGGGCCGCGCCTTCCCGCCGACCTCGGGCATCGCCGTCCGTCGCGACCGGGATCAGGCCATTCACTTCGACACGCCGTCGGAAGCGATGCTGATCGGCTTCGGCACCGTCTCCACGGATGTCCGCATCTTCCCGCTGGAAGCCCGGCGCGACGGCCTGCCGTTCATCCTCGGCGAGCTGAAGTCGGCGGGTTGGCTGAAGGGCAAGCCGACGGTCGGTCTCGAACTCTACAGCTATCGGCCCAATCCGGTGATGAGCCGCCGGTTCGTGGAGGCATTCGAAGCCGCCGGCGCCAAGGTGGTCGATGCGACCGAAGTGCTGCACAAGGTCCGCCACATCAAATCCCCGGCCGAGATGGCCTGCCTGGAGAAGGCGGCCAAGATCGCCGATATCGGCATGACGGCGGCCAAGGCCGCGATCGCGCCAGGCGTCACCGAGCTCGAGGTGTTCGGCGAGCTGGTCGCCGCCATGACGAAGGCGGGCGGCGAGTTTCCAGGCATCCTGCCACCGGTGATGTCGGGCTTCCGCACCAACGCGCTGCATCCGCTGGCGACCCGCAAGAAGATCAGGAAGGGCGAGCGGGTGAACGTCGATCTCTGCGGCGTCTACAACCGCTACCATGTCAATCTGGCGCGCGGCTTCTGGATCGGCGAGCCGCCGAAAGCGGCCCTCGACCTCCACCAGCGCTCGATCGGCGTCTTCAAGCACGTGATCAAGCCGATGCTGAAGCCGAACCTCGACGTGGTCGCCTTCTGCCAGGCGCTGAAGGACTACTATGTCGAGCAGGGCATCTGGGAGGAGAGCTACTGGTCGGGTGGCTACGAATTCGGTATCGCCTTTCCGCCCGACTGGGTCGGTCCGTTCATCTACGACCTCTCGATCTCCAAGCCCGGCGAGGTCTTCCGCCCGATGACCGCCGTCAACCACGAGTGCAATTTCTTCGGACCCGACAAGACCGGCATGTCGGCGACGATCGACACGTTCCTGTTCTATCCCGACAAGGCCAAGATCGCCTCCAAGCTGCCGCGCGAGATCCAGGTGGTGGGGGCCTGAGAACAAGTGAGTCACGACAGGCCGCGTTCGTGTAGGGCGACCGCCGGTCGCTCCTAACCCCGTTGGATTTTGCCCGGAAGCGAAGCACCATTTGTTGGGTGTTGCCTAACGCGGCGGCCCGTCGGCGGCGATAGATCACCAGCGCGAGCCGACCCGGCCGTTTGCGGAGAGTTTGTGTAAAACCTTCGCAATTCCCACCGATAGATCTTTATACGTCGTTGATATCGTGGCCACTATTGGAACAGTCCTCGACGCGATCGGGGACGCATGTGGGACGTGGGCGTGGCTATCATCAAGACTGGTACGAAACTGAACAATACCTGGGTCGCAACCGCTGCCGCAGAGGCCTTCGACGGCCTCGCCGGCTTCGATAAGGTCACCTACAGCACGGCGCTGGCCGGCCTCACGATCGACCTCACGAGCCCGGAGCTCAACACCGGCAACGCAGAGGGCGATACCTTTGCCAACGTCGAGTTCTTCGGCCTCACCCGTTTCAATGACACGTTTGTTGGCGCCGGCGGCAAGGATAACGTCAATGGCGGAGCCGGCAACGACAGTCTGATGGGAGGCGCCAACGCCGACGATCTGTCGGGCCACACCGGCAATGACACGATCGACGGCGGTGAAGGCAATGATGTCCTTCGGGGCGGCAGCAACAACGACATGATCGTCGGTGGCGCTAGCGACGACAAGCTCTACGGCGAAACCTACAACGACACCCTCGAGGGCGGCGACGGCAACGACCTCATCAACGGCGGAGCCGGCCGCGCTGGCGGCATCGACCTCGCGACCTATGTGCATGCCACGTCCGCAGTCGAGGTGAGCCTGGCCATTGTCGTTGCGCAGAATACCCAGGGCGCCGGCACGGACACGCTCGTCGGCATCGAGAACCTCGAGGGCTCGGGCTTCGACGACCGCCTCACCGGCAACTCGGGCGCAAACGTCCTCTTCGGCGGCGCAGGAAACGACACGCTCAGCGGCGGCGCCGGGAACGACACGCTCAACGGCGGCGAGGGCAGCGACGTCTTCACCGTCACGCCGGGTCAGGGCGCGGATCGGATCGCGGACTTCTTCCTGGGCCAGGATCTGATCAACATCGCCTCGTCCTGGTACGACGGCAACATGGCCAATGGCGAAGTGGTCGCCTCCGGCTCGGGCGCGGGCACGCTCCTGCGCTTCACCGACTCGAGCCCGGACGGCTTCGTCGATAACGCGTCGATCCTCGTCCAGTCCCTGAACATGAATG
>JANNSW010000228.1:0-2476 GCA_031403055.1 Hyphomicrobiaceae bacterium
GGCGCGATGCACCACGAGATCGGCATAGCGGCGGATCGGCGTGGTGAAATGGGCGTAGCGCGCCAGATTGAGCCCGAAATGGCCCTCGTTGGCGGGCGCGTACTCGGCCTGGCTCTGGCTGCGCAACACCACCTCGTTGACGAGATCGGCGACTTCGCGCCCGCGGGTCTCGCGCAGCACCCGGTTGAAGTGGCTGGGCTTCAACGTTTCGGCCTTGGGCAGCGCCACATCCAGCGTCTCGAGGAAATCGCGCAAGGCCACGAGCTTTTCCTTCGAGGGCTCGGCATGCACCCGATAGAGCAGCGCGGAGCGCTTCTGCTCCAGCGCCTCGGCGGCGGCGACGTTGGCCTGGATCATCAGCTCCTCGATCAGGCGATGGGCTTCCAGGCGCTCTGGCACCACGACGCGGGCGACGCGGCCGTCCTTGCCGACCATGATGCGGCGCTCGGGGATCTCAAGCTCGAGCGGCCCACGCTCGTCGCGGGCTTTCGCGAGCAGGCGATAGGCCGCCCAGAGCGGCTGCAGCACCGGCTCGACCAGTGGACCGGCCTTCTCGCCCGGCCGGCCGTCAATGGCGGCCTGCGCCTCCTCGTAGGCGAGCTTTGCGGCCGAGCGCATCAGTGCCCGGCTGAACGTATGCGAGCGCTTGTGGCCATGCTTGTCGAACACCATGCGCACGGTGAGGCAAGGGCGCTCCTCGCCCTCGCGCAGCGAGCAGAGATCATTCGAGATCCGCTCGGGCAGCATCGGCACCACGCGGTCGGGAAAATAGACCGAGTTGCCGCGCCTCGAGGCCTCGCGATCGAGCGCGCTGCCGGGGCGCACATAGGCGGCAACGTCGGCGATGGCGACAATCGCGACGAACCCGCCCGCGTTCCTGGGGTCCTCGTCGGGCGCTGCCCACACGGCATCGTCGTGATCGCGCGCGTCGATGGGATCGATGGTGATGAGCGGCACGTCGCGCAGATCAGTCCGGCCGCCGCGATCGAGGCGCGGCAGGCTCTCGACCTCCTCCTCGACGCGCTCGGGAAACACGTCGGGAATGCCATGGGCATGCACCGCGATCAGGCTGACCTGGCGCTGGTCGGTCGGGTTGCCGAGCCGCTCGGCGACCTGGGCCGATGGCAGATTCGTGCGGCCCTGGCGCGCGATGTCGAAGCGAACGAGCTCACCATCCCTGGCATCGCCCTCGTCGCCGCGCTCGACCCGCCATTCCCGGAGTTGACGGCGGTCGATCGGCATGATGACGCCACCGCCGCGGTCGCCCGCCCGGAAGATCCCGAGCAGGCGTCGCGCCATGTGGCTCAGCTTCTTCAGGGGTTTGCCCGAATGGCGATAGCTGCCGCCGTCGTCGAGGGGCGAGATGCGCGCGAGCAGCCGATCGCCGATCGCCGGCACGAAATCGGCGCCGCGATCCTTGCGGTTGGCTTGGATCAGCACGCGCGGCGGCGGGCCTTCCTCGTCGCGGTCCCAGTCGACCGGCTCGCCATAGAGCTCGCCATCCCGGTCCTGGCCGAGGACGGCGATCACGGCCGTCTCCGGCAGCCGGCCGGCCTCGCGGATGCGCTTTCGCGCGCGCACCAGCTGGCCGTCCTCGGCCATGTCCTTCAGCAGCGCCTTCAGTGCGACCTTGTCGTTGGCCTTGATGTTGAACGCGCGGGCGATCTCGCGTTTGCCGACCTTGCCGGGCTGACCTTCGAGGAACTGGAGCACCTCCTCGCGCGTCGGCAGCGACGTCCTCGTCTGCTTCGGCTTTGGTCCGGGCCTGGTCGGTTTTTTCGCCACCAGCCTATCCGTCAGCCTTGGCGACGGCCTTCTTTGCCTTGGCAGCCTTGGGCTTGGGCTTGGCTGTCCCTTCCGCCTTTGACGTCGCAGGCTTGGCCGACCGCTTTGGCTTGCCCTTGGCGGGACCCTTGGCGGCACGCTCGGCGATCAACTGCACTGCCTGCTCGATGGTGAGCGCTTCGGGCGCAACGTCCTTGGGCAGGGTGGCATTGGTCTGCCCATGCTTCACATAGGGGCCATAGCGCCCGGACAGCACCTCGATCTTGCCGCCCTCCGAGGGGTGCTCGCCCAAGGCTTTCAGCACCTCGGCCTGTGGCCGGCCGCGGCCCTTGCCGGACGCCTTGTCGGCGATCAGCGTGACCGCGCGGTTGACGCCGACCTCGAACACCTCCTCCACGCTCGGCAGGTTCACATACATCTTGCCGTGCTGGATGTAGGGGCCATAGCGGCCGATCCCCGCGAGGATATCCTCGCCCGATTCGGGATGCGCGCCGACCAGGCGGGGCAGCCGCAGCAGCCGCAAGGCCGCTTCCAGGTCGATCGTCGCGGCATCGTAGCCCTTGGGGATCGTCGCACGCTTGGGTTTCTCGTCGTCCGACCCCTCGCCCATCTGGAGGTAGGCGCCGAACCGGCCAGCGCGCACGGTCACATCGAGCCCGGTCTCGGGGTCGGTGCCGAGCAGGCGTCCCTC
>JANNSW010000229.1:0-4382 GCA_031403055.1 Hyphomicrobiaceae bacterium
TCGAAAATCGTGTTCTGCTGCTCGATCGGGTGGTGGAACTCGTAGCCGAGCTCGCCGACGAAATTGACACGCAGCGCGTGGCAGGAGGCGTGCCCCAGCGAGATCGGCTTGCCGGCGAGCCACGGGAAGGCGGCACTCGAGAGGTCGGTGTCGGTGCGTTTCCGCAGCACCTTGCGCGAGCTGGGGCCGGCCAGCGCCAGTACGCCCATGGACGTGGTCAACCGCTCCAGGCGCACGCTGCCGATGGTGGCACCGATCCTGGACCCAAGGTTTGGTGTGGCCGTCTCGTTCCTTCCAGACTATGATCGTGCAGGCGCTTGGGATTCAACCGCGGGCCGGGTCGGATCGTCGTGCAGGATGAGGAGTTCGAGTGGGACGATGATAAGGCCGAGCGCAACCTCGCCGATCACGCGGTGAGTTTCGCGCAGGCGCGCGAGGCCTTCCGTGATGGGTTCGCATACGAATTCGTCGACGACCGTTTCGAGTATGAAGAAAATCGGTACTGCCTGATTGGAATGGCAGCCGGAAAACTGATCCATGTGACGTTCACATCGCGCGACAACAGAACCCGGATCATATCGGCAAGAGGAGCCGAACCGCATGAGCGACGCAAGTATTACAAAGCCAACCGCGACCAGTGACGCCGATGATTGGACCCGCTTCGATGCCATGACCGAGGAGCAGCGCCACGCTGCGGCCATGGCCGATCCCGATGCCCGGCCGATGACCGAGGAGGAGTTGGATCGCGCTCCGCGCGTGCCGCGCACGAAGACGCTCCGCCGCGCGCTCGGGCTGAGCCAGGAAGAATTCGCGGCGCGGTATCGCATTCCCGTCGGGGTGCTGCGGGATTGGGAGACCGGCCGAACCGAGCCGGATGAAGCGATGCGGGCCTATCTCCGGGTGATCGCCAAGGTGCCGGAGGTAGTGCGGGAGGCGTTGGGGTAGTTTGATTGATCCCCGCTACCATGGCGAACAATCATCGACCAACTCTGAATTGACGATTAGATTAAATTCGCTTCCTTACCCACTCGCGAAGCCAGATCGAATCACTTTCTATTTCGATGCACTCTAGACGTTCTAGGCAATTGAAAACTTCTTCTTTCCGTTGTTCATCTATAGGTGAAAATTGATACTTCGAGAACGTTTCATCGATAACCTTTAGTGCTAACGATTTTTTTATTCTGTTTTCTCTGTTTCTGTTTTGCCACATGGCTTCGAGCGCCGCGGCATCTTCCCGCGGCATCTTCCTTTGTGATTGGTACTTCAATCAATTCCTTGACGTCTCGCCAAATCAACAACGCGGCAAACGGCGCCAGCCAACGCGCCTCTCTCAAGAAACACATCTCGTGAGGCATCGTCGTAGGTCGGACTGAGGTCGGCCATTGGCCGGCCGAAGTCCGACGCCTTGCGTGGACGTGTCGGACTTCCGCCGGAACAGGTCCGGCGTCAGTCCGACCTACGGCTTCACGCCCTCCCGTTTCCTCAAATACGCATTCCGGCGCAGCCGGTTGGAGAGCTAACCCGCCAGCAACTGCAAACGTGAGTTCTGGAGATTTTGAGGACAACTGTCGCCAGTTCAATATTATGTTCCCGGCCTTAACACTTTTTGCTGCGTCGCTTGGATAACTTCCAAGCCCGACCATATGCATCAACATGTGTGGTTCATCAATAACTGCGAATTGCGCCATTACAGCTTTTGCAATATTGCCGCCGCCTCCTGGTAGTGCAGGAGTAACCCGCGCCACTATGGCGTCTGCATATCCCATGATTGAAAGCGCTCCACGTTCAAGAAAAACGGATCACGTCGCTGCACTCTTAGCTGACGGTTCTCCACAATTCCAGAGCAGCGCCTCCCCTACCCCCCAGGGTGATTCAATTCACCGCATGGAACAACCGAGCGAACAGGATTCTGAAGGCCTCCAGGCAATCGGGAGGCGGGCATGGCTGGCGGAACGCTTTGGGCAGCACTGGAAGGCATCGAGGATCGCCGGACCAGGAAGGGGCGGCGGTTCCCCTTGCCGGCGATCATCGCGATCGCGCTCTGCGCCATGCTGTCGGGTGCCAACGATCTGATGGCGATCTTCCGTTGGGGGCGGCGTCTCTCGCCCAAGGCGTTGCAGGCCCTCGGCGTCGATCCCAAGCGCCGGCAAGCACCGTGTCATGCGACATATCACTATGTTTTCCAGAACATCGCGGTCGAGGATCTGGTCGAAGCGCTCGGCGCGCTGGTCAAGGCCGAGGGAGGCCTCGGCCATGTCGCGATCGACGGCAAGCGCTTGCGGGGCAGCCAGCACGAGACGAGCCCGGGCGTGCACATGCTGCACGCATTCTCGACGAAGCTGCAAGCCGCCGTTGGCTCGCTGCGGGTGCCGCCCGACAGCGCCGAATGCATCGAGGCGATCGAGCTGATCAAATCGCTGCCACTCGAGGGCGCCATTGTCACCGGCGACGCGGCCTTCACCCTGAAGCCGATCGTGGACGCGATCCGAGAACGCGGCGGCGATTACTTCCTATTCGTGAAGGCCAACCAACCGGAACTGCAAGCCGAGCTCGCACGAGCGTTCGGTGACGTTTCCCCCTCAGGACAGCATCAGCGCGGTGCCGCTCAAAGCACACGAGCGGCGTGATCCACCGGACCTGAAACGCGCCTCGACGGTCGAGAAATCGCACGGCCGCATCGAAACGCGCCGGATCGCCGTGCGTACCAAGCTACCCTCGCGGCTCGACGAGAATTGGCCCGGCCTCACCGCCATCTGCCGCATCGAGCGCATCCGCGAATTCAAGGACCGCTGCTCGCGCGACGTGATTTACGCCATCACCAGCGAGTCGACTGAGAAGCTCGACGTTGCAGGACTGCTTGAGCTGTCTCGCGACCACTGGGCGATCGAGAACAGCCTGTTCCATGTCCGCGACGTCACCTTCGGCGAAGATCGCTGCCGGGTCCGCACCGGCGCCGCACCCGCCGTCCTCGCGGAACTGCGCAACGCAACCCTCACCGTCATCCGCAAGCTCGGCCAGAAACCCCGCCCCGCCCGCGAAGCCTTCGCTGAACAGAAGTGGCGCGCCATCCGGCTGGTCATGACAGCATGAATTGAATTGCCCTGCCCTACCCCCGCAACCACTCATTGCCCGGGTCCCACGGGCTCTCGGGGATGACGGTGCAGGCGTGGCTCTTGCCGAGGATGCCGATCTCGAGGTCGGTGCCGAGGCCCGCGTGCTCGGGCTATACCACGGCGAGCCGCTGGACTCGCACCCTAAGGCACATGCCATTCGTCAAGCTGCGGAATGATGGGCGTACGTCTTCCACGTCGGGCGGTAGGCTGCGTCAGCCTCATTGCCCCAAGATACCCAGGCAGGTCGTTCGCCGCGCGCGAAGAGCTCGATCCTTGGGCCAGGGCTGCAGGCCTCGATGATGGCGTACTGCTCGTCGGGTTTACGGGAGTGCTCACGCTTGTGCGTGCCGAGCTGGGCGATCAGGTCGTGCCAGGGCATGATGGGGTGGTCGTCCGCGGTGCGCCGCATGGCGAGCTTGCGCTTGGCGGCAGGCGAGGGCTCGGCGGGCCGCACGATCGTGGCGCGCTCGCGGGCCTCGGGCTCGTGGTCGGCAAACAGGATCGGCGCGAGGGCTGCCCGCATGTGATGCTCGACATAGTAGGCGAGCATGCACAGGAACACGTGCGCCTTCACGCGGGGCGCGAGCCAGTGATGGATGGGCCGCACCTGCATGTCGACGCCCTTGAGTGTGCGGAAGGCCCGCTCGAGGAGCGCGAGGCTCTTGTAAGCCGCAACCGCCGCCTCCGGGCCGATCCTCTCCTTGGAGAGGCTCGTGCGGATGATGTAGACGCCGTCGAGCCGGGCCTCCGCCTCGATCTCCTCCTCGCGGCGCTTGAACGCAAAGCGCCCGTCGGCGGTCTCGAGATCGAAGTGCTTCTTCATCTTGCGCTTGTCGATCACAGCGCCGACCTTGAGGCCGATCGTCGCCGCATCGTGCCGTCCGGGACTGCGGCGCACGGCGTCCGCGATGCGCACGAGCTCGCGCTCCGTCGCAGCCAGCAGCTCCTCGCGCTTTCTCCCCCGCTCATCGGCGAGCGCCGGGTTGCGGCAAGCGACCAGCCGCTCGCCGGGGAAGTCGGGTGAGACGATCTCGACGAGATCGCGCTCATCGAAGAGGCTCATCTGCAAGGGGCCCTTGTCGGCGGCGAGCGCGGCGATCTGGGGGGCTCGTCGTGCTGAAAGCGCGCCTCCGGCACGTCGTGCTGAAAGCGCGCCTCCGGCACGACGTGCTGAAAGCGCGCCTCCGGCACGACGTGCTGAAAGCGCGCCTCCGGCACGACGTGCTGAAAGCGCGCCTCCGGCACGACGTGCTGAAAGCGCGCCTCCGG
>JANNSW010000230.1:0-4171 GCA_031403055.1 Hyphomicrobiaceae bacterium
GATCAGCGACCTGATCGCCGAACCCGAAGGGCCTGCCTCCATCTCCAATACAGTTGCGCGCAGCCGTGTGGACTGGCTACGCTCGTGACACAAGACCCAGACCGGCCCTGAGCAATTGCAGCATGGGCGTCGCACCATCGAACGCACCGCAGAGGAAGCAGAAGTCGGCTCCGCCCCTTCCTCAGAGTGAGAACCAGCAAGACGGTATGGCTGCTTGATCTTCGACAGTTGACAAAGATCGGAGCAGCACGGAGAGATGCGACGACCCCAAGATCGATGCCGTTGCGAGGAGGCCCATGTCGGCGGGTCCTTGCGCGTGAGCTGGGAGAGGCCGCGCTCCAGAAGGTGAGCTCCCGCTCACTCGCCGACGGGACGCCGGCGATGAGCTTCGCCCGGCTCCTCGCGCATCTGGGAACTATGGTGGGTAACACCGTCCGCCCGAGATTCGCGCGCCCGGGCGAGGCGGCTTTCGCGATGACGAACAGGCCCAACGCCAAACTGCAGCGCGCCCTCGATCTCCTCGCTGCCATCATCGTGCAGCCAGAGCCGCACAATTCTGTTCTATCTTAAGCTATTGAAAAAACAGAAATAGAATCCAAATTTGCGGGAACTCCGGTTTAGAGAAGCACCCGGAACGACAGGTCTCTGCGGTTCACGCCACAGCGCTCACACACAAGCTATGCTGCAAGCCGATCGGGACGCCTTTGTTCAGATCTGCTCGACATGCTCCCTGGCAGGCCCTACCGGCCAGCCCGGGAGGCCAGCTCGGTTGACAACTCCGTTCCCCTGCCCCAGGGATGCGTGAAAACTGTCAACAGTCTGCCGACCAATCTGCTACCGGCGGACACAGCGGCAGGTGCCGGTAGCGGCAAGGACGGAATGCCACCATCAGCGCCGAGTCGCAGACTTGGAGGTGAAAAAATGGCGGCCGACGAGTTGGCGCGCTTCGCCAGCATGGCCCGTTTGCGGGCGTTCGAGGAAGCCTGCCTGGAAGGCGTGCCGACCTTCGAGATCCATGGCGAATTGCATACCGGCATCGGCCAGGAAGCGATCGCAGCCGGCATGATAGCCGCATTGCGCGACCGCGACGCGCTGGTTAGCACCCACCGCAATCATATGCACGCGCTCGCCAAGGGCGTGAACGCGCGCGCCCTGATGGCCGAGATCTTCGAGCGGGAGACAGGTCTGTGCCGCGGCCGCGGCGGGCATATGCACCCCTTCGATCCCGAGCGCAACTTCTCGGCAACCGGCATCGTCGGCGCATCGCTCCCCGTCGCTCTCGGCTATGCCTATGCCTTCAAGCTGCGCGGCGAGCCGCATTTGGCCATCGGCGTGACCGGCGACGGCGGCGCCAATCACGGCACGTTCCACGAGTGCCTGAACATGGCTGCTGCCTGGAAGCTACCGCTGGTCGTCCTCGTCGAGAACAACCAGTACGCGATCTCGGTCCGGTTCGCCGACGTCACGGCGACAGCAACCATCGCCGAGCGGGCGAGCGCCTATGGCGCCTGGGGGAAATGTGTCGACGGCACCGATGTGGAGGCGGTCGAGACGGCCTTCGGGGAGGCGATGGAGCATGCCCGGGCCGGCAAAGGGCCGGCGATCCTGGAGGCCACATGCTATCGCTTCCGAGGCCACTATGAGGGCGACCACGACAGCTACCGGCCGCGTGCCGAGAAGAAGGAGAGCCGGGCCAGCCTCGATCCGATTGCGCGCTACCGAGGGATGCTCATAGCGCGAGGGAAGGCGACGGCGGACGAACTCGACGCGATATCATCGCAGGCCAAATTCGAGATGACAGCGATCCTCGCCGCCGTGCGGGCAGACCGGCAACCCGATCCCTCCGGCGCACTCGACCACATCTTCGCGGAGGTCTCGCCATGACTGCCGGGGCACGTCCCAACGTCCGCAACATCAACGCCTCGCAAGCCATTGCCGAGGCCATCTCCCTGGAGATGGAACGCGACGATCGCGTCGTGATGCTGGGTGAGGACGTGGGTCGATCGGGCGGCGTGTTCGGATCCAGCCGCGGTCTCCAGGAGCGTTTCGGGCCGATGCGGGTCCGCGACACGCCGATCGCGGAGATGAGCTTCACGGGCATGGGCGTCGGCATGGCGATGGCTGGCCTGCGCCCGGTCGTCGAGATCATGTTCGTCGACTTCGTCGGCGTCTGCCTCGAGCAGATCTACAACGCCATGGCCAAGATCCCCTACATGTCAGGTGGCCGGGTGAAGATTCCCATGGTGATCAAGACGGCGGGCGGCAACATCGGATCGGCAGCGCAGCATTCGCAATGCCTCTGGGCGACCTTCGCGCATCTGCCCGGCATGCAGGTGGTGACGCCCTGCTCGCTGCATGACCACAAGGGAATGATGGCGGCGGCAATCCGCTCCGACAATCCGGTGATCTTCATCGAGCACAAGGCGCTCTTGCTGAAGAAGGCGAAGGATTTCCTGACCGACCCGCACGTGCCCGAGGAGGCCTATGCGACCGAGATCGGCAAGGCCAAGGTCGTGCGCCAGGGGCGTGACGTGACACTGGCGACGTTGAGTGCGAGCGTCGAATATGCGCTCGAAGCGGCGGCCGGGCTCGCTGGCGAAGGCATCGACGTCGAAGTGATCGACCTGCGCTCGGTGGTGCCGCTCGACAGTGAGACCGTCGCGACCTCGGCGGAGCGTACCGGCCGGTTGCTCGTCGTCGACGAGGACTATCTGAGCTTCGGGCTCTCGGCGGAGCTCGCCATGCGCGTGATAGAGCAGCTGGGGCCGTCAGCGCTGCGGCAGGTGCGCCGCCACGCCGTGCCCGACGTGCCGATCCCGGCCGCACAGTCGTTGGAGGAGGTGATCGTGCCCGGGCCTGGCTCGATCGCGCAGGTCTTGCGAGAGATGGCGAAGGGGGCTTGAGGGATGGCGAGGCCGGCAACCGGACAGCCGCGAGGACAGACCGCCGTCGTCATCGGCGGCGGCGGCGCGATCGGCCGGGCATGCGTGAAGGCGCTTGCCGCGAGCGGGGCGAGGATCTGGTCGCTCGACTACGACGGCAAGGCGGCCGAAGCCGCGCTTGCTGGGCTCGGCAAGGGCCACCGCCATGCGGTCTGTGACGTAACCGACCCTGCTGCGCTGAAGTCGCTCGCACGCGAAATGGGCCCTGCCGACAGTGTGATCTATGCGGCGGGGCTCAACGCCGACGGCCTGGTCGTCGATACCGACTGGAGCACCTATCGCCGGGTCATGGCGGTCAATCTGGATGGCGCCTTCCATGCGGGCGCCGCCTTCGCCGGAGCGATGATCGAGGCCGGCAGGCCAGGCGCATTCGCCTTTCTGTCCTCTGCAGCGGGTCTGCGCGGCGAGGCCGGTGCCGCGATCTACTGCGCCTCGAAGTTCGGCCTGATCGGTTTCGTCGAGAGCTTTGCGGCAGAGCTCACGCCCCACGACATCCGCGTCAACGCGGTCTGCCCAGGCAATGTGGACAGCCCCATGCTGAGGGATGTGGCGCGCGGGATCGCGGCGCGGGTCGGATCGAGCGAGGCCGAGATCTACCAGTCGATGGAGCGGACGGGCGCGGCCCAGCGATTGCTGCGGCCCGACGAGATCGCGAGCCTGCTGGTCTACCTCGTCTCGCCGGCAAGCTCCGGGATCACCGGAACGTCGGTGCGGATCGACGGCGGCGCGATGCTGAGCGCTTGAAGGAGCATGGAATGGCGAAGAATGCGATGAGCCCGGCACCTCGCCAGGCTGCCGGTGAGCCCGATTCGACCGGGGGGATGCGCAGCTACACCTCGCCGGTACCCAACGTTTTCCCGCCGCCCGAGTCGCTGCGCCCGACCCTGATCGGCGAGCGCTACATGGTCGTTGCCGGCCATCCGCTCGTCGCCCGCATCGCCTCGGACGTGCTCGACCGCGGCGGCACAGCGATCGATGCAGGCGTTGCTGCGGGGCTCGCGAGCAACGTCATCCAGGCCGACATGTGCAATCTGGGCGGCGTCGCGCCGATCCTGTTGCGTCAGGCCGGCTCGCGCGAGGTGTGGTCGATCACGGGCGTCGGCTGCTGGAGCCGCGAGGTCACGCTCGAAAAGTACGTCGACCGGCACAAGGGCGACATGCCGCTCGGGGCGCCATGCGCGATCGTGCCGGCGGCACTCGACGCCTGGGTGACGGCGCTCGCCCGCTTC
>JANNSW010000231.1:0-1913 GCA_031403055.1 Hyphomicrobiaceae bacterium
TTCAACGGCGTGGCCACGAAATACCTCGACAGCTACCTCGGCTGGCACCGCGCCGACGACCGGGAAGGCCACACGCAAAACGCGAGCCGCATGCTCGCTGCAGCCTGGGGTTAGCCACCAACATCAAGGCCGAACAGCGCCAATGCAAAACCCCGTACAAAACCCGGGACAGTATACCTATTCAACCACCTCCCGCCTGCTCCTCGGCCGTCCCGGTGGCCGCGGGGCGAGCGGGCGACCGGCCTGCCGCTCGAGCCGCGCGACGAACTGCGGACCGCCGAGCGGGCGGCCACTGCGCTCGTGCCGCCGGACGGCATCGGCCGCATCCTCGGCCAATCCCTCGGCCAGAAACGCGAGCCACGGCCCCACACCATCCAGCGGCGGCTGTCGCCGGCCCGCGACCAACCCGTCGGAGCGGCCGGCCGCGTGCGCGCCCGCACTCGACCACCGCCAGGCCTCGGGCGTCAGCACCAGCCGCGCCCGCACCGGATTGAGCTCGACATAGCGCACGGCCACCACCAGATGCTCATCATCCATCGGGAACGAATGGAACCGCTCCTGCCACAAATGGCCGCGCCAGCCCTCGCGACGGTTGATGGCCGTGGTGTAGCGCCGGTGCGCCTCGGCGAGCGCCCCACGCAGACCCGTCTCGTCGTCGGGCACCACGACCAGATGCACGTGGTTGGGCATCAGGCACCAGGCCAGCACCCGGACCCGGGCCTTGCGGCAGCCTTCGGCGATCAGCTCGCGGTAGAGCGCGAAATCCGCCTCGCCAAAGAAGACCGGCAGCCGCCGGTTGCCGCGCTGGGTGACGTGGTGGGCAATGCCGGGAATGACGACGCGTGGCAGGCGAGGCATGGGGAGATGGTAGCCGGGGAGCCAGGTGCGGGCAAGGGAAATGGTATACTGTCCCGGGTTTTCGCGGAACGCCATGAGCGACGCTCGACGTCCGAGCGCCGCGCGGCCCTACTTCAGGAACTCGCCGCATTTCGGTGCCGGCAGAGCTCCCCAGGGCATGATCGGGACGGTCGAGGTCGAGTTCTGCGGCGAGCCCTCGATCAGCTTGTCCGAGTAGGTCAGGTAGACGAGCACGTTGCGCTTGGCGTCGCAGCCGCGCACGATGCGCATCTTCTTGAAGAAGAGCGATCGCCGCTCGCGATAGATCTCGTCACCCTGCTCGAACTTCGCCTTGATGGCGACGGGACCGGTTTGGCGGCAGGCGAGTGAAACCTCCGAGCGCTCCTCGGCAAAGCCTGCCCAGCCCTTCCAGCCGCCTATCTCCGGCACCGTGAAGTAGCAGGCGACACCCTCGATGCCCGGATCGTCGATCACATAGGTCGCGAGCTTGGCGTCAGGCGAGAGCAGGCGCCAGACAGTCGTCTTCTTGAAGATGAGCTCGGGGTCGTCGTCGGCGAAGGCCGCTGCCGGAATCAGCAGGACGAGCGCCAGCGCGAGCGCTGTCAGGCTCGCTGTCATCGACGCAATCATCTCATGCCATCTCCGGGCCAATACGACAGTCGGTTACATGGCCATCAGGCCCTGCCTCCGCAAGGCCTCTGTCCGGATCTGGGAATTGCGGCAGCCTCCGGTGATCAATTCACGGTAGAGCGAGAAATCCGCCTCGCCAAAGAAGACCGGCAGCCGAAGATTGCCCCGCTGGGTGACGTGGTGGGCAATGCCGGGAATGACGACGCGTGGCAGGCGAGGCTTAGGGAGATGGTAGCCGAGGAACCAGGCGCGGGGAAGGGAATTGGTATACTGTCCCGGGTTTTCCAAGGGCAAGCGCTGCGCCGTGTTCAACTCGTTCGATGTCGACGCTGAGTCGGCGTGGATCCAGCACGACTACAAGAACGTCGACCGCTCGGTGACGATGTCGTTTGGCGGCTACGAGGACCGTGTCGCGATCCCGAAGA
>JANNSW010000232.1:0-1861 GCA_031403055.1 Hyphomicrobiaceae bacterium
GCATACAGTAGCTGCCCGTGCACGTCGAACCACCCCTTCGCGAACCAGTACCGCACGTTCAGCCCTTGCAACCGCCACCACATCGAGCTGGCCAAGCGCGTGCGCGACGGCATCACGGCGGCGGGCGGCGTCGCGCTCGAGTTCCCGGTGCATCCGATCCAGGAGACGGGCAAGCGCCCGACTGCGGCGCTCGACCGCAATCTCGCCTATCTCGGCCTGGTCGAGGTGCTCTACGGCTACCCCCTCGATGGCGTCGTGCTGATGATCGGCTGCGACAAGACCACGCCTGCGCTGCTGATGGGTGCGGCGACCGTCGACATTCCCGCGATCGCGCTCTCGGTCGGACCGATGCTGAACGGTTGGCACCGGGGCGAGCGCTCGGGCTCGGGCACCGTGGTGTGGAAGGCCCGCGAGCTGCATGCGGCCGGCAAGCTCGACTACGAGGGCTTCATCGACCTGGTCGCGACCTCGGCGCCCTCGGTCGGCTACTGCAACACCATGGGCACGGCAACCACCATGAACTCGCTCTGCGAGGCGCTCGGCATGTCGCTGCCGGGCTGCGCGGCAATCCCCGCGCCCTACCGCGAGCGCGGCCAGATGGCCTATGCGACCGGCAAGCGCATTGTCGCCATGGTCGAGGCGGACCTGCGCCCGTCGGCCATCCTCATCCGCGCGGCTTTCGAGAACGCGATTGTCGTCAACACGGCGATCGGCGGCTCGACCAATGCGCCGATCCATCTGAACGCCATCGCCCGCCATCTGGGCGTGCCGCTCGACAACGACGACTGGCAGCGGATCGGGCTCGACATTCCCCTCCTGGTCGACCTGCAACCGGCGGGCGCCTATCTGGGCGAGGACTATCATCATGCCGGCGGCGTGCCCGCTGTCGTCGCCGAGTTGATCCGGGGCGGCCTGCTGCCTCACCCCGATGCGCCAACCGTCTCGGGGGCCTCCATCGGCGCCAATTGCGCCGGCCGCGAGATCCTCGATCAGCGTGTGATCCGCCCGCTCGCCGATCCGCTGAAGGCGCGCGCGGGCTTCATCAACCTGAAGGGCAATCTGTTCGATTCCGCCATCATGAAGACGAGTGTCATCTCGCAGGAGTTCCGTGCCCGCTATCTGTCCAATCCCGACGATCCGGAAGCGTTCGAGGGCCGGGCGGTCGTGTTCGACGGTCCGGAGGACTACCACAGCCGCATCGAGGATCCCGGGCTCGGCATTGGCGTGGACAGCATCCTCGTCATGCGCGGCGCCGGGCCGATCGGCTATCCAGGCAGCGCGGAGGTCGTCAACATGCAGCCCCCAGCCGCCTTGATCGCGCGCGGCATCGGGTCATTGCCCTGCATCGGCGATGGCCGCCAGTCGGGAACCTCCGGCTCGCCCTCGATCCTGAACGCCTCCCCCGAAGCAGCGGCTGGTGGCGGCCTCGCGCTGTTGCGGACAGGCGACCGCATCCGCATCGACCTGAAGCGCGCAACCGCCGACATGCTGCTCCCCCAAGCCGAGCTCGCCAGCCGGCGGCAGGCCCTCGAAGCAGCAGGCGGCTATCCCTTCCCCGCCCACCAGACGCCCTGGCAGGAGATCCAGCGCGGCATCGTCGATCAGCTCGACCGCGGCATGGTGCTGAAGCCGGCTGTCAAATACCAATCGATCGCCCGCAAGCACGGCGTGCCGCGCGACAATCACTGAAGCGGATGCCTCGCCGGTGCCCCAGTCGGGGCAGGTGCCCGGGCTCATTTCACTTCCCGCTGCCGAGCTTGCAGAAGCACGACGCTTTCACCGGCCTCGGCCGCGGCGCGCAAGCCCGCCTCATCGCACCCCGCCTCGCCATCGCCCGCGCCCGCGCCGACGTGCCGGTGAA
>JANNSW010000233.1:0-2146 GCA_031403055.1 Hyphomicrobiaceae bacterium
GGATTTCTCCCCGGCGGTGCCCATCGCGGCGTTGGCGAGCGGGTTCCAGATGTCCGGCGCCAGCCCGCCGCCGCCCGCATGGCGGTGCCGAGGACGGTGCCCTTCAGGAAGCGCGTGAGGGCGAACAGCACGACCGCGGACGTGACGATCGAGATCAGTGGAATGAGGCCGACATGGACCGGTCCCAGATCGAAGGCGCCAGCGATGCTGGCCGGCATCGCAATCGGCTTGGGCCGCGCCGAGATGCCGTTCTGGAAGATGACGCGCAGAATGACGGAGACAGCAAAGCTGGTGATCAGCAGCCCCGTCACGTCGGCCTTGCGCATCGGCCGGAACGCCAGCCGCTCGGTCGCGAGGGCGGCGATCGCGGCGACACCGATTCCTAGCACAACTGCGGCCGCAAGTGGGGCAGCCAATGCGAGACAGAAGTAGATGACGTAGCCAGCGACCGTCATCAGCTCGCCATGGGCGAAATTGATGAGCGCAACGATCGAGAAGACGACGGCAAGGCCCAGCGCCAGGAGCGCATAGATGCCACCGAGGCTCACCGCATTGATCGATTGCTGGACGAAGTATTCCATGTTTCCTCAGGCAGCGAGATAGGCTTCCCGGACACGCTGCGAGCTGGCAAGCTCCGCACCAGAGCCCTCGAGCTCGATCTTTCCGTTGACCAGAACGTAGCCATAGTCGGCGATCTCCAGCGCCCTGGCCGCATTCTGCTCGACGAGCAGGATCGTCAGGCCCCCGGTTCGCAGCTCGGCGATCAGGTCGAAGACGCTGTCGACGACCTGCGGCGCGAGGCCGAGCGAGGGTTCATCCAGCAACAGCAGCTTCGGACCCGCCATGAGCGCCCGCGCGATCGCCAGCATCTGCTGCTCGCCGCCCGAAAGGAGCCCGGCCTTCTGCCGGTAGCGCTCGCGAAGGATCGGAAAGCGGCGGAGCAACTTCTCCTCGGCCGCCTGCGTGTCATGGCGCCGGGTATGCACGGCGCCGCCCAGCAGGAGATTTTCGGCCACGGTGAGGCTGGGGAACACCCGCCGGCCTTCCGGCACGAGTGCGATGCCCAGACGCGAGATGTCCTCGGGCGCGACCTTGGCGATCGACTGGCCGGCGAGCGCGATCTCGCCGGTCGCCGGTACTAGGCCGACGAGGCCGTGCATGGTAGAGGACTTGCCGGCGCCATTGGGGCCAAGCAAGGCGACGATCGCGCCTTCGGCTACGGCGAGATCGATGCCTTTGACTGCCTCGATCTCGCCGTAGCGTACGCCAAGCTGCTGGACCGTCAGCATGGCGGGATCAGGGCGCCGGAACGTCGGCAGGATCGGGCGTAGCGGCTTTGACCAGGCTCTTCTTGCCGTCCCGCACTTCGACCAGAGTGACGTCACGCAACGGCATGCGGTTCGAGCCCGCATAGGTGACCTTGCCGGTGACGAGCTGCAGATCCTTGAGATTGGCGAGTGCCTCGCGGATCGCGGGACCTTCGGTCGAGCCGGCCGCCGTCACCGCTGCGTCGATGATGTAGGCGACCTCATAGCCGGTAGCGACATAGATCGTTTCGGGCTCCTTACCCGTCTTCTCCTTCCACTTGGCATAGAAGGCGGCGAGCGGCGTGCCCTCGGCTGGGAAGCCGCCGGTCGAATGCACGAGACCGTCGACGACGCTGCCCAGACCGAGCGTCGTCGGGCTGTCGACGCCGTCCGAGCCCAACACCGGCGTGTTGATTCCGGCCGCACGCAGCTGCTTGATGAAGGCCGGGAAGTCTGGCTCATAGGCCGCCGTCATGATGACATCGGGCACCGGGCTGAGCGTTTGGATCTTCGTCACCTCGGCGGCGAAGTCCTGCTGGCCGAGCGTATAGCTCCCCTCGCCGATGACCGCGCCGCCTTTCTTCTTGAAGACCTCGGCGAAGTACTCCGGCAGCTTCAGCGTGTAGGCGGTGTCGGGCGACTTCAGGATGTAGGCCGACTTGTAGCCCTTCTCAACCGCGTAGCCGCCGAGCACCGCGGCCTGGTAGTTGTCGGCGGGGAAGGTGCCGAACATGTAGTTGCCGACGGCGCCGGTAATGGTCGGTGTCGAGCCGCAGAAGGTCAGCGTCGGGATCTTGGCAGGCTGGCTGATCTGGCCGGCCGCGATCGAGGGGTCGGCA
>JANNSW010000234.1:0-3303 GCA_031403055.1 Hyphomicrobiaceae bacterium
CATCATCAGCTCGAGCGACTGGCTCATCAGCCAGAGCGGCACGGCCTCGGCCCCCAACGGCATGGCGGCGAGCGAGACCACGACGAGCGGCATGATGGCGAAGGTGAAGAGGGGCACCGCCGCCACGTTGCCGAGCAGGCCATACTGGGCGAGCCGGTGGAAATGGAAGGTCCCGAGCGGGGCAACCGCAATGCTCGCGATCGCGGTCGAGGCGAGCGTGCCCGCCAGGAACCGCACCACGCGCGACGCCGTGCCGTGGCCGATACCCAGCCGTGACAGCAGATCGCGCTCCCCCGCATGGTCCTCGTAGACCGCCATCAGTGCGACGACGGCGGCAAACGACATCTGGAAGCCGACATCGAGCAGGCTTTCGGGCGCCAGCAGCAGCAACACCAGTGCCGCCAGCGCCAGGTTGCGCATGGAGATGGCCGGCCGGTCGAGCGCGGTCGCCGCCAGCATCAGCGCGATCATCACGAAGGCGCGCGTGGTCGCGCTCGCCGCGCCCGAGACGACGAGGCAGAAGCCGGCGCCGGCAAAGCCAGCGATCGCCGCCCAGGTCTTGATCGGGTAGCTGAGTGCCAGCCGCGGGAACGCGGCGAGCGCCGCCCGCACCAGGCCGAACAGGGCGCCCGCCATGATCGCCATGTTGAAACCGGAGATGGCGAGGATATGCGACAGGCCCGAATCCCTGAGCGCATCGATCCGCTCCTCGGCGATGGCGCCGCGCTCGCCGGTGATCATCGCTTCCGCCAGCGAGCCTCGCGGGCCCGGCAATGCGGCGCGGATCCGCTCACCTACGACCGCCCTGAGCTGGCCGATGGCGATGTGGACCTGGAGCTCGAGTGGCACCGCGAGCTTGGCGGCGATCGGCTGCGGGCGCTCGATCAGCACGCCCGAGGCGCCGATCGCATCGAACCAGGCCGCGCGCGCGAAGTCATGCCCGCCCGGCAGCTCGGGCTGGGGCGGGGCTGAGAGGATGCCCTTGAGGCGCACGGCCGTGCCGATCGGCAGGCCCGCCGGCTCGAGCTGCGAGCGCAGCCGCACCCGCGCGGGTGTCTGCGCCGTCTCGATCCCGTCGATGGCGATGACCCGCAGCGTCAGCCGCTCGCCTTTGGGGGTGCGCGGCTCGATCCGCTCGATGATGCCGACGATCTCGACGACCCCGGTTGCAGCCGCGATCACAGGCGCCCGCACCAGCTCCGTCCGCAGCTTGGCGGCCGCGAACCCGAGCGCGGTGCACATGAGCATGCCGGCGAGCGCAACCTCGAGCGTGCCCCGCCGCAGCACCACGCGCAGTCCGACGGCCCCGATCAATGGGGCGACGGCCAAGCCGATCGTCGGCTCCCGCGGCAGCCAGAAGTAGAGCCCGATGCCGATGCCCACGAGCACCGGCGCCCACAGGATGAAGCGGTCGCGCTCGGCTTCGAGCCGCTCGGCGAGGCGGGTGATAGGGCCGCGCCGGGCCGGACCAGCATGTGCGGGCCGAACGGCCTCACCCTCCCACGCCCCCGCCCGCTGCCGCATCGCCCACTCCTCGCGCGTTCATCGGCAGCATAGGGATGGTCGCGGGGGATGCAATGGGCATGGAGGGGGTTGCGGGCGGGCAGCACGAGGCAACCATTCGCCGTCCTATCGGGCCAGGATCACTGGCGGGTTCGATCCTGCTCGAATGGCTGGCCGGCCGTCAGCTGCATTTCATTTTGGTGATTTCGGCGCCGATCGCGGGCGAGGAAGGATTGGACGCCCGATAGTCCGTCAATGTCGTCATCGCATCATCGATCTGCCTCTCAATAGGTCTGAAAGCTTTATCCAGATCATCCTTCTTTTTCTGGTCAGTAGTTGCATTCTTCTGACTTTCATTCGTTTTCTTCAACCCGGCCAAATTGGATAGATTGGCGAACACGAATTCCAGCTCGGGCGCCAGCAGCTCGGCCTCGGTGACATCGGCTACGCCACCAGCTACAGCCAGCTCATACTTCTTCTTGACGCGGCACACGGCACAAGCCCGCGACTGCTGCGACGCGATCTTGTCCATGTACGCGGCAAACTTCGTCTCGGCGTTCTTGAAGAGCTCGAGCCCCTCATCCTTCGCGGCCTCTCCCAACGCGGGATCATATCCGAACTCGGTTACTTCCCAAGTCTGCACGTGCTTGTTGAGCTCCGTCAGCGCAACGTTTGCCTTCGTGAGTGTAGGGTGCTTATCGATCCATGCCTTCTTGATTGCCGCGAGGTCGCACTTCAACGCCGCCGCTGCTGCCTCCGTGGCGAGGTCCGCGGCCGACTTCTTCTTCGCGGCGAAAGCGACGTTGGCGGTCGCGAGAGCCAGAGCGCAGATCAACAGGTACTGCATGAAGCGTTTCATGGTGCCGTCCCATCGGTTCAATTCGCGAGATCCCGGGCCTCGCTGCCCTCCGGGCAAGTCCTTGCTCGCTCAGGCTCGCTAACGGAGATCCCCATCGACCTCGTGTGCTCCGCTGGCCGTCGCAGCGCCCTTGCAGGGCAGCCATGCGTCGGCCAGCGGCGAGGCTGTTACCCTTACTAGTTTAAGCACGTGTATTTGCTGATCTCGCCTTTGTATTGCAGCGAAGCAGGAGAATCATCTTTGTGGTTCTCGCGGAAATCTGTCAATGGTCGCAGAATTTCGTCAATTTTCTCTTTCCGCTCGTCACGCGCTTTCTCGGCGCTGGTGAGTGCTTTGCTCGTTTTTGTGGTTCCTAGCTTGTCGTCAGCATCCTTAGCGGCAGTGTATTCCTTTTCTAGTTCCTTCAAAAACGGCATCTTTTCTGCGGCGAGCTCCAAAGCGATCTGTATTTCAGGATCGCTCAACTCGGCGATCGTGATGTTTTCTTGCCCAGCGGCTTTCGCAGTTTTATAATTCGACTCGAATCCACAGACAAGGCACGCCTCGGACTGATTGCGGGCGATCAGGTCTACCAGATCATCGAAGGCGATTCGGGCATCTGCAACGAGTTTTTTTGCCTGCGCGTGGAGTACATCTTGCTTTTTCACATCATAACTGAAGTTGGCGGCTGGCGGAAATTTGTCCTCCTTCTCAAGGGTATCGAGTGCATCAGCGGCCTCTAGAAACGATCTATTCTTCTTTGCTTTATCGTTCAGCCATTTATCCTTCACATCCGCGAAATCGCATTTGATTTTTGCTGCCGCAGCGAGAGCAACGGGTGCTCCCGTGACGACGATCGCAGACGCCAGACACAGACCGGCGAGGGTCGACAAAATTCTCATGCTCACTTCCTCACTACATACGCACTACGACATGCGGCGCATACGCATCTTACGCACAAC
>JANNSW010000235.1:0-7424 GCA_031403055.1 Hyphomicrobiaceae bacterium
CGTGTTGTCGTCAAGTCGAGCACGGGATCTGTAGGGTGCAATAGGCCTGCTTCAGGCCGTATTGCACCACCCCGGATCGCAACGCCAGCCGAAGGTGCAATACGGCAAAGTTGCCTATTGCACCCTACGCCAAGGCACAACCGCTCGCGAAAAAGATTCAGTTATTGTTCTGGCTGTCCTAAGGCTTCGCCTTCCTCGGCTCTGGCGCTGGCATCAGATGGATCGCCTCCTTCAGCAGTGAGAGCCCGACTTGCTCGCCGGGGCCTAGGCGGTTGCGCTCCGCCACGTGCCTTGGCGCGTGAAAGGTCAAGGCGCGCGTCTCCTCGCCATCGAGCTTGACCGTGGAGATGGTGCTGTCGCCGAGCGCGATGAAGCTCGTGACGGTGCCGGTGACCGGGTTCTCGGCTTCCCCGCGCGATGGCCGGTCGCGCCGGTGCAGCACCACCTTGGAGGGCGGGATCAGCCACGACACGGCGGCCTCTGGCGGCCATTGCGGCTGGTGTGCTGCCTCGAGCCGGCGGCCGCGCCAATCGAGGATCGTCGTGGCAGGATCGCCGCCATGCTCGATCACGCGAGCAGGGAAGATGTTGCGCTGGCCGACCAGCCTGGCGGCCTCGACAGTTGCCGGCCGCTGCACGAGATCGAGCGGCTTGCCCCGCTGCAGGATGCGTCCGCGCTGCAGCAGGCACATGCTGTCGGCGAGCATCAGCGCCTCGTCGAGATCGTGCGTCACCAGCACGATCGGCATGGCGAGCCGCTGTCTGATGCCGGCGAGCTCCTGGTAGAGCCGGCCGCGCGTGAGCTTGTCGACGGCGGAGAACGGCTCGTCCAGCAGCAGCACCTTCGGCTCTCGCGCCAGCGCACGCGCGACCGCCACCCGCTGTTGCTGGCCACCGGATAACTCTGCTGGCCGCCGCTGCTCGAGGCCCGTCAGATTGACGAGCGCGAGCAGCTCATCGGCCTTTGCACCGCGCATCCGAGGCTCGATCCCGCCGAGCGCAGCTGCCACATTGGCGCGCGCGGTCAGGTGGGGAAACAGCGCGTAGCTCTGGAACACCAGGCCGACACGGCGCCGCCAGGTCGGGAGATGCAGGCCCGTTGCACTCTCCTGCCAGACCTCGCCATCGGCCGCGACCCGGCACTCCAATGGTCGATAGAGCCCGGCGATCGAGCGCAGAATGGTCGATTTGCCGCTGCCCGATGGCCCGACCAGCGCCAGCATCTCGCCGGGCGCACAGGCAAAGCTCAGGTCCAGCGGGATCGGCGCGTCCTGGCGCAGTGCAACTTCGATGCCGCCCATGCGTCACCCGAACCGGCGCCCGATACGGCGCGAGAATGCGACCGTCAGCGCAATCGCGGCGAGCGAGAACAACAGCAGCAGCAGCGCCATCCGCCCCGCAGCCGCATCGTCGAAAGCCTGTACCCGGTCGTAGATCGAAATCGCGATCGTTCTGGTCTCGCCCGGGATGCTGCCGCCCACCATCAGCACGATGCCGAACTCACCCAGCGTATGCGCAAAGCTCAACACCATGGCCGTCAGCACCCCCGGCCAGGCCAGCGGCAACTCGACCCGGGCGAGCGCCTGCCACGGCGTCATCCCGCAACACGCCGCCGCCTCGCGAACCTCAGGGGGGATCGCCTCGAAGCTGCGCTGGATCGGCTGGATGGCGAATGGGATATTGAAGATGACCGACGCGACGAGCAGCCCTTGGAACGTGAACACGAGTTGCTGCCCCAACAGGGCGTGCCAGAGTTGCCCGAGCGGGGAGGCTGCCCCGAAGGCGACCAGCAGATAGTAGCCAAAGACAGTCGGCGGCAGCACCAGCGGCAGCATGACCACGGCCTCGATCAGCGCCTTGCCGCGAAACTCCCGGCTGGCGAGCGAGCGCCCTGCCAGGATGCCGAGCGGCAGCAGGATCAGCATCGTCAGAAAGGCGAGTTGCAGCGAGAGCCCGAGCGCCGTCCAGTCCATCGTTCCCTCCGCAGGCCCGCCCACTTATGCGCCTTCCCCAGGCAGCGCAAAACCATAGGCGCGGAAAATCGCGCGGGCGACCGGCTTCTTCGCGAAGGCGTAGAATTGCTCCGCGAGCTGGCCTGCCGTCTTGGCGAGCGCCATTCGCTGGTGCAACGGGCGATGCCAGTCCTGCGGGATCAGCGCGGAAGTGCCCAGTGCCGCAACCTTGGGAGCAACCGCCAGCGAATAGGCGATGATGCCGCCTTGGGTATCGGCCGAGGTTGCGAATTGCGCGGCCTGGGTCACGTTTTCGCCGAGCACCAGCTTGCCCTGCAGCGCTTCCCACACTCCGGCATGTCGCAACGCCTCCGCCGCGCGCTTGCCATAGGGAGCGTGCTCGGGATTGGCGATCGCGAATTTCACCAGCCGCCCGTCGGCCAGAGCCGCCTTCAGATCGGCAAGGCTTCCGTCGGGCTTCAGTGCGGAGCCGTGCGGCACGATCAATGCGATCCGCCCGACCGCATAGAGCTCGCCCGTGTCGCGCAGGATTCCAGCGCGTGCCAGCTCCTCCACATAGGACTCGTCCGCCGAGAAGAAAAGCTGGAACGGCGCGCCCTGCCGCAGCTGGCGCGCGAGATTGCCCGACGAGCCGAAGGCGATCTTGACGCTCGCGCCGGTCTCCTTCTGGAACGCCTCGGCGACCTCGATGAGGGCGAACTGCAGGTCGGAGGCCGCCGCGATCACTGGCACCGGCTCGGACTGGGCCCAACCCGGCGCGACAGCCGCAGCGAGGAGCACGGCAATTGCCAAAGCCTTCGATATCCGATGGAGCAGACCCATGCCTGAACCCTTGAGCAATGCATCGACAGCGTACCGATCCTGCGGGCAGATCGGCACGGACGCAAGCGGCCCTGTTCCTTCAATCGAATCTGGGGCAAGACAGCGGCCGGAGGACGACAGCAGACATGCGCATTGTCGGCGGCGGATTGCGGGGGCGCGCTTTGGTTGCACCCGCTGACAGATCGATCCGCCCGACGTCGGACCGGGTGCGCGAAGCCGTGTTCAACATTCTGGCGCACGGCATCGAGGGCGGCGATCTCACGGGCGCACGCGTGCTCGACCTCTTCTCCGGCACCGGCGCGCTCGGCTTCGAAGCCCTTTCGCGCGGCGCCACCTATTGCCTGTTCGTCGAGCAGGCAGCGGAGGCGCGCGGTCTCATCCGCGAGAACGCCGAGGCTCTCGGCCTGATCGGCCAGACCCGGATCTTCCGCCGCGATGCAACGCTGCTGGGTCCGCTGGGGACGGGTGTACCCTACGATATCGCCTTCCTCGATCCACCCTACGGCAAAGGCCTGGGCGAGGCCGCGATCCTTGCCGCACGAACGGGGGGATGGCTGCGGGCAGGCGCGCTCATCGTGCTGGAGGAGAGCGCCGAGGCCGCTGTCGCCTTGCCCGCAGGCGTCCAACAGCTCGACCGGCGCGACTATGGCGATACGCAGGTGCTCTTCCTGCGCGGTTGAGGCCCTATTGGGCGGGCAACACCAAGCAATCGATCTTCTGTTTTTTCAGGTTGGTGCAGGTCAGCTTGGCTTTGGGCTCCTCGAAGCCAGCGAAGCGGGCGCGATACCAGATCCGGTTGTTCTTGGAGAATTCGAGTGTCACCGCCTCGTGTCCGGCGAGCAGCGACGCAGCGGTGACGCTGACCTTGGTCAGGCGGTCGAACGCTTCGCTCTGATTGGCGAAAGCCCCGACCTGAATCTGGTAGGGACCGGCGGGGCGAGCAGGGGCAACACTGTCGGCGAGTGCCGCAGGCTGCTGCGGCGCCACGGCTTCCCCCCCTTGGCTCGAGGCCGAGGCGCCGAGCGACTGTTTTTTGCTGGGCGCAAGCTCCGTTACCGCCGCTTTCTGCTCGGGCTGGGCAGGCGCTGCCACCTTGGCCGGTTTCGCCTTGGCCTTCGCGCTCGCAACTTCCGGGTCCTTCCGGCGCGCGGGCTTGCGGGTCGTCTCGGTCGAGGCCTTGGCAAGGGCGCTCGTCATCAGCCGGCGCATCGTGGCGTTGCGTGTCCGCGACGTCTCTCCCCCGAGCACCACCCCGACCACATGCTTGCCATCGCGGTGCACGGAGGCGGCGAGATTGAAGCCCGAGGCGCGGGTGTAGCCGGTCTTGATGCCGTCCGTGCCCTCGTAGCTGAACAGCAGGCTGTTGTGGTTGCGGTGGCGCTTGCCGCGATAGGTGAAAGTCTCGGTCTTGAAGTAGGAATAGTACTGCGGGAAATCGTCCTGCAGGCGCAGCGACAGCGTCAACAGATCACGCGCGGTGGTGGTCTGAGCCGGGTTCGGCAGGCCCGAGGCGTTCTTGAAGGTCGTGCTCTTCATCCCGATCTCGCGCGCCTTCCTCGTCATGTAGCGGGCGAACTTGTCCTCGGTGCCGGCGAGATTCTCCGCGATCGAGATTGCGATGTCGTTGGCCGATTTGGTAACGAGCGCCTTGATCGCGTCAGACAGGCGAATGCGCTCGCCGGCGTCGAGGCCGAGCTTTGAGGGCTGCGCATTGGCCGCGCGCTCGGTGATGATGAGATCGGCATCGAGGTCGAGGCGCCCGTTCTCCAGCATCTCGAACACGACGTAGAGCGTCATCATTTTAGTGAGGGAAGCTGGATAGCGCGGACTGTCGGCGTTCTCCTCATGCAGGATGCGGCCGCTGTTCGCGTCGATCGTGATGGACGCGTCGGGTGCCGCCGATACGGCCGGCGCGCCAGCGGCTAGTCCGATGAGGAGCACCAGACAAGCCACTACCGCGGGGATCGCCAGGCGCCGTTGCTCGAGCAGCCCGGAGCCGCGCCGCACTTTCCCCGCCAGCAAACCTGTCATGCGCCGCTCCGGCCCGCCTGTGATGGCAATGCAGTCCTGCCGCCTCGTTTGGCGGCGGCACACGACCATTCGTTTTGGGCGGGCATAAGGCGCCAGCCCGGCACTATTCTTGGACAATGCCCGTTAGCAATTGGTTAAGCAGTGCTCGCGTCGGCTCGAGGTGCGCGCGCCAATCGATCCGAGCGACTTATGCACATTGGGGGTATTGCGCTGCGACAAGTCGTTGACGGGCAATGGTGCGCCGCACTATGATTTAACCAGTCCGTCGTCCGGCCTCGTTTCGGGCCTACCCGGTGAGTGTGCTCCGGCCAGTTCTCGGCGGTTAGCCAGCCGGCCCGTTGTGAATGAATGCCAGTTGAGGATGTCAGCGACCATGATCAAGAATTTCGACGATGTGCAGAAGCTCAGCCAGCAGAACCTCGACGCCGGGATGCGTACCATCACCGAGTGGAACAAGGGCTGGCAGACGATCGCGGCCGAGATGGGCGACTACTCGAAGCGCTCCTTCGAGGAGGGCACGCAGACGATCGAGAAGCTGACCGGGGCCCGCTCGATCGAGCAGGCGATGGAGATTCAGGCCGACTTCGCCAAGCGCGCCTACGAGGACTACATGGCCCAGTGGTCCAAGATCGGCAACCTGTATGCCGGGTTCGCCCGCGAGGCGATGAAGCCGGTCGAGCGCGCCTTCAGCAATGGCCGCTGAAGCTGTCGTGCCCAATTCTTGAACTGTCGGCAATGTTTCCAAGCCCGGCCCTGGTGGCCGGGCTTTTACATTGGGTGCGCGGATTGCGCGGCATTGCCGGGGCGAGGTTGCGCGCTGCCACATTGCGCTCCGCCGCCCTGTTGCCGCCGTAGAGGCCGTCCAATCTCACATACGGCCATGTCGTTCACGTCGATCGCGGAAGCCGTTGAGCGGCGGGCGACGAACCGGTAGTATGGGCTTCGAAAGAGTTCGTGCGATGGTCCCCGAGCGTACCGACGGGATCGGATAGCGAACAACAGAGCAGGGCTGGGCGATGCGCATTTCGATGGCGGAGCGCGACCGGGACAAGGACGGCCGCAACGGTGGGTCCAAGACCGATCTCGTCACCAAGACTAAACCGAGGACCCAACGGCCGAGCCTCTATAAGGTGCTCATTCTGAACGACGATTTCACGCCCATGGAGTTCGTCGTATTCGTGCTGGAGCGCTTCTTCGGCAAGGGCCGCGAGGAGGCGACACGCATCATGCTGCACGTCCACCACAAGGGCGTGGGAGTGTGCGGCCTCTTCACGTTCGAGGTTGCCGAGACGAAAGTGACGCAGGTGATGGATTTCGCGCGTGCCCACCAGCATCCGCTGCAGTGCACGATGGAAAAGGAGTAGCGAGCGGCCGTGCCTTCCCTTTCCCAGAGCCTCGACCAGGCCATCCGCAAAGCAATCGAGTTTGCGTCGGAGCGCAATCACGAGTTCGTAACCCTCGAGCACCTGCTGCTCGCCTTGATCGACGACCGTGACGCGGCCGGCGTGATGCGCGCATGCAACGTCGATCTCGACAAGCTCCGCCGCCGCCTCGCCGAGCATCTGGACAACGACGTCAACAATCCAGAGCTCGACGGTGAATCGGAGCCGACGCCCACGGTCGGCTTCCAGCGAGTGGTCCAGCGCGCGCTGATCCACGTGCAATCGTCGGGGCGCGACGAGGTGACCGGGGCCAACGTGCTCGTTGCCTTGTTTGCCGAGCGCGAGAGCCATGCCGCCTTCTTCCTGCAGGAGCAGAAGATGTCGCGGTTCGATGCGGTGCAATACATATCCCACGGCATCGCCAAGCGCCCGGGCATGTCGGAGCCGCGCCCGGTGCGCGGAGCCCAGAGCGAGCAGGCGAGCGGGGAGGCCGACGACGAGAAGAAGGTCGGAGGCGACGCCCTCTCGACCTATTGCGTGAACTTGAACCAGAAGGCCCGCACCGGCCGGATCGACCCGCTGATCGGCCGCGAGCAGGAAGTCAATCGCACCATCCAGGTGTTGTGCCGCCGCCAGAAGAACAACCCGCTCTATGTCGGCGATCCCGGCGTCGGCAAGACCGCGATCGCGGAAGGCCTCGCGCGCAAGATCGTCAAGGGCGAGGTGCCCGAGGTGCTGCGCACGGCGACCATCTTCTCGCTCGACATGGGCCAGCTGCTGGCCGGCACCCGCTACCGCGGCGATTTCGAGGAACGTCTGAAGGCGGTGATGAAGGAGATCGAGCAGACGCCCGGCGCGATTCTCTTCATCGACGAGATCCACACCGTGATCGGAGCCGGCGCCACCTCGGGTGGGTCGATGGATGCCTCCAACCTGCTGAAGCCGGCATTGCAGTCGGGCTTGCTCCGTTGCATCGGCTCCACGACCTACAAGGAATACCGTCAGCACTTCGAGAAAGACCGCGCGCTCGTCCGCCGCTTCCAGAAGATCGACGTGAACGAGCCCTCATATTGGCGGATGGGGCTCGAGCCGATAAAGGCATACGCCTCGATGGGGATGCCGACCTTCTGCGAGATGTCGATCATCGGGGTGATGTCGGAGACGACCGTCCGGCCCGCGAAGGCGATCCGGAGCTTCATCTTGCAGCTCACGACCTC
>JANNSW010000236.1:0-1845 GCA_031403055.1 Hyphomicrobiaceae bacterium
CTCCACGTCGGAGTGCATGTAGCGCACGCGGATGCCCTGCTCGTGCATGTACTCGGTCAAATCCTCGGCCATGCGCTTCGTGAGCGTGGTGACCAGCGAGCGATAGCCCTTGGCCGCCACCTGGCGCACCTCGTCGATCAGATCATCGACCTGGGTCTTGGCGGAGCGGATGATGACAGGGGGATCGATCAGGCCGGTCGGGCGAATGACCTGCTCGACGAAGACGCCGCCGGTCTGCTCGATCTCCCAGCCGCCCGGCGTCGCGGAGACGTAGACCGACTGCGGCCGCATGGCGTTCCATTCCTCGAAGCGCAGCGGCCGGTTGTCCATGCAGGAGGGCAGCCGGAAGCCGTACTCGGCCAGCGTCGACTTGCGCCGGTAGTCGCCGCGGAACATGCCGCCGACCTGGCCGATGGTGACATGGCTCTCGTCGACGAAGACGAGTGCGTTGTCGGGCAGGTACTCGAACAGCGTCGGCGGCGGCTCGCCCGGATTGCGCCCTGTCAGATAGCGCGAGTAGTTCTCGATGCCGGGGCACGAGCCGGTCGCCTCCATCGATTCCACGTCGAACTGGGTGCGCTGCTCGAGGCGTTGCGCTTCCAGCAGCCGGCCGGCCTCGGTCAACTCCTTCAGGCGTTGCTGCAATTCGACCTGGATCAGCCCGATCGCCTGCTGCAGCGTCGGTTTCGGCGTCACGTAGTGCGAGTTGGCATAGAGCTTCACCAGCTGGAGCGCCTGCACCTTCTGGCCCGTGAGCGGATCGAACTCGACGATGCTCTCGACCTCGTCGCCGAACAGCGTGATGCGCCAGGCGCGATCGTCCAGATGGGCCGGGAACACCTCGATTGTGTCGCCGCGCACGCGGAAGGCGCCGCGCACGAACGAGAGGTCGTTGCGCTTGTAGTGGAGCGCGACCAGATCGGCGAGGAGCTGGCGCTGCGGCAGCCGGTCGCCGACCTGCACGGTGAAGGTCATGGCCGAGTAGGTCTCGACCGAGCCGATGCCGTAGATGCAGGAGACGGAGGCGACGATGATGACGTCGTCGCGCTCGAGCAGCGAGCGCGTGGCGGCGTGGCGCATGCGGTCGATCTGCTCGTTGATCGAGCTTTCCTTCTCGATATAGGTATCGGTGCGCGGGACGTAGGCTTCGGGCTGATAGTAGTCGTAGTAGGAGACGAAGTACTCGACCGCGTTGTCGGGAAAGAAGTTTTTGAACTCGCCGTAGAGTTGCGCCGCGAGCGTCTTGTTGGGGGCGAGGATCAGGGCCGGGCGCTGCACCGCCTCGATCACCTTGGCCATGGTGAAGGTTTTCCCCGAGCCGGTGACGCCGAGTAGCACCTGGTCGCGCTCCTGAGCGTTGACGCCGCCGACCAGCTCGGCGATCGCGGTCGGCTGGTCGCCGCGCGGCTCGTACTCGGACTGGATGACCAGCCGCTGCCCGCCCTCGGATTTTTCCGGTCGCGGCGGCCGGTGCGGCGCGAACATCGGAGCCGCCGTGCCGCTGACGATGCTGACCCGGATCGGATGGGTGTCGAACAGGGGCTGGGGGACCGAAAGATCGCGCCCCGTGGGCGAGACGGCTGCGGGCGGCGCTGACTCGAAATGCGCCTGCTCGGAATCGGCGAGCCCCGGCGTGCCGGCGAAAGTCTCGGCCGGAGGCGGGAGCGGCGCATTGGCTTTGGCGCGGGTGCGGGAGGGGCGGGACATGGGTGGGGTTATAGCAGGGGGAAGTGGTGAGCTCAAAGGACGTGCAATCAAATGAACTCGAACCGATCAGCCATTTCCTCGGTCGTGAGCGTCTGCGCCACCTTTACCAGCCCCTTGACGATCTTTCCTATCGGAAGC
>JANNSW010000237.1:0-17453 GCA_031403055.1 Hyphomicrobiaceae bacterium
GCACCGTGCGGATCTTCTGGAATGCGTGGTTGATCCACAACATGTAGCGGAACTCGGCGAAATCGAGATAGCTGTCGTCCTTGGCGAACACGGAAGCAGGACGGCCAACTCCGAACATCTTGCGGGCCACACGAGATGCGAGTGTTCTCACCCCACATCCCCCGCGCCGATAACCTCCCACCGCCCGATGGCGCGCCGCACCTTCCGACCTTCGACCATCGCCGCGAGCTCGACCGGCGCCAAGCCCGCCTTCTCCTGGTCGCGCACGAACACCACGTCGGCGCGCGCCACGACCTCGCCCTCGCCGATCTCCCGCGCGGCGACGATCACCTTCTTCTGGAACAGGCGGTACTTTTCGTCGGCGTCGGTCAGTGGCGCGAGCGCCGACCCGCCCAGCCCCTCGCCGCCGCGTTGCATGAGCGCCGCCCACACTTTCAGCTCGGCCGGCTCGAGCGCCGCCTGCCAGTCGATCTCGGTCTGCTTGCGGTCGAGGCACACATGCTTTTCGAGCACACACGCACCGAGGCCGAGCGCGATCAGGTCGACGACCCTCGCCTCCTCGGTTCCCCCCGGCGTGTGGTCGGCATAGCCCACGAGCGTGCCGAAGGCGCCGGCGAGCTGGGCGACGCGGCGGATGCGGGCGTTACCGAGCGCGGTCGGAAAACTCTGCACGCCGTGCATCAGGATGGCGTTCCGGCCGCTGGCGCCGCGCGCGAGATCGAGCGCGCGGGCCACCTCCTCGAAGGTGGAGCCGCCGGTTCCGAGCGTGAAGGGGAGCCCGGAGCGCGCGCAGCCTTCGACCATCGCTGGATAGAGCAGGTCGGAGGAATTGAGCTTCAGGCCGTCGAAGCCGAGGTCGAGGGCGAGCACGAGGCTCGGCTCGTCGTAGACGAAGGCGAACAGGGCGAGGCCCGTCGCGCGGGCGCGGGCGTGCAGCTGCCGCCATTGCGCCGCCGAGAAGGCGATACGGCGCAGCAGCTGCTGCGTTTCCGTGCGTGCGGGCGACACGCAGGCTTCCGGCACGAACAGCTGGAGCTGGATCGCGTCCACGCCTGAGCCAGCGACCCGGTCGATGATGGCCGCGGCCTTGCCCATGTCGCCGTCGTGCGCGCAGGCCATCTCCGCGATCAGGAAGGGCGGGGCATCGGCGCCGATCGTGCGGCCGGCACAGGCGATCGAGTGGGCAAAGCTCATAGGGGTCATGCGGGCTCGTGGATCATGCGGGCTCGAGGCCGAGCGCCTCGCCGAGATAGCGGCGATGGCAGGCCTCGCGCACGTGATGGAAATCGAGGTAGTCGGCGTCGGGGCAGACGGGGCTCGCCGCGAGCGGCACGCTCGTGCCGATCAGGCGGGCACCACCGACAGCGGCGATCCGGCCGAGGGTCCGACTTGTCATATCAAACCTAGCCATGCTTAACGTTGTAGCGGGTGAGCGTCGGCTCATTGTCAGGAGGATAAATGCGCGCGGTACTGGCAAGGTTGCGCACTGAGTTTCTGCGTGCCCCCAACAAGCTTGGTCTCTCGCCTTTCGCCCTGACGTTCAAGTGGTTTTCAAACAGTGGCAGGCACTTTTTTTTGCAACTGGCGATGGCTCCACTGCTACTCTCGGGACTTGCCGCCTGGAGCGTTGCTCTCATTGACCCTTATGACCTGAGGCCATGGGGCGCTAATGTCCGTTTGAAAGAGAATATTGATCCTCAGTACATTTCGCAACGTTTGATCGATCATGTTGCAAAAGGAGGGTACACGCACGTCTTGATAGGCGGCTCAACGGTCATGCGAGTAACACCAGAAATGATTCACCGAATTTATGGTTCGAACGCACGGGCTTTCAACATCAGCTTTCCAGGGATTCGCCCAGCAGACCTCATGACCATATTGGGTAGGCTGAAGATCTCGAAATCCCTGGAGCGCATTATCATCGCAATTGACGCGACGATGCTTGCTCGGGATGGTCATCATCGCCAAGGATTCCCAGTCAGGTATTACGATCCCAAATGGCACGACTTCGCGCGCGACTTCGATTGGACATCAGTTTCTGACGCGCTCCGGCTACTGTTGCGGGGTGTCATACAACGGCCTACGCGAGCAACAGGCAAACCCATGTCGAGTCGAGCAGCGTTCATGCTCGAACTCAGAAAACTGAATACCATCGGCCGTACCCTGCTCGACATGAACCCAACCATAAACTGCGCCGACATTCCTATAACACAAGAGATTTCGCGGGCAATTTCAATAATGTTCGAGTCCAACGGAACGAAGGTGGATTTGATTTTTCCCCCATATTATCTGGCACAATATTCGAGCCTCGCAGCCAAAGTAAAATTCTATTTGGATTTTGAATCCAGATACTACTTTGCGAATCTGCTGGAATTAAGACGTTGCTTGATACTGAGTGCCTCCTACAATAATATGGTGAAGGTTCACGGTTTTGATGACGAGCAAGAAATTGTTTCGGACCCGTCCAACTATCGCGATCCAGGTCACATCATGAAGTCAGGAGTTTACGAAAAAATACTTCGCAAAACAGCGGCCGGAACGAACATCCTGACGACTGAATCGTGGACAGACTACGAGGCTCGCTTGATCAGACGGGTCATGGATTTCGAGGTTGCGCTTGACGGCTCGCCCGCCACAAGGTCACGACAAAGTGCACCGCGACGCGATCGAACGCAATTGGACTGAGGTTTGTAACCGGAATGACATTGGCCCCATCCCCGCTGCGCCTGCCCAACTTCCTCATTGTCGGCACCATGAAGTCGGCGACGACGAGCCTTGCCGATCTGCTGGGCAGCCATCCCGACTGCTTCGTGGCGCCGCGGGAAGTGCATTTCTTCAATCACGAGGACAGTTTCGCCCGTGGCCCGGCCTACTACGCGACGTTCTTTGCTGATGCGAACGGCGCGCTCGCCGTCGGCGAGAAGACACCGAGCTATTCCGAGCAGGTGAGGCATCCCGACATACCCCAGCGCATCCGCGAGATGCTCGGGCCGATCAAGCTCGTCTGGATCTTCCGCGAGCCGGTCGCGCGCACGATCTCGCATTACCGGCACGCGGTGATCGTGAATTCGGTCCGCGAGCCATTCGACACGGTCATCACCCGCGAGCTCGACGAGGGGCGCTTCACGGCCGCGCCGATGGTTGCCCGCAGCCGGTACTGCGAGCAGGTGCGCCTCTATCTCCAGCATTTCCCGAGTGACCTCATGCATTTCTGCCTGTTCGAGGATTTCGTGCGCGATCCGACCGGCGTCACCGGCAAGGTCGCCGCGTTCCTCGGGCTCGACCCCGATCCGCGCCACCTGACCGGCTCGGCTTCGCGCAACCGCACGGGCGTCCGCGCCGATGCGCAAAAACGCAAGGCGGGGCCCTGGGGACGCTTCCTGCTGGCGCGTCGCGACAGGCTGCTCGAGAGCCCGGGCGCGGAGATGCTGGCGCGACTGGGGCTCCACTTCGAGGCACCCAACGCCGAACTCGCCCGTGTCACGGGTCTCGATCTGTCGGGCTGGCGGAAGCACGCGGACACGCGTTGATCGCTTTCCTCAACTGTCGTTCCAACCCCATTTTTCGAGCAGCGCCGCGAGCCTCTCCCGCTCCACCTGGTCCAGCGTCCGCATCGGCCCGCGCTCCCATTGCTTGCCGTAGCCCATCAGCGCCATCGCGCCTTTCAAGCCACGGTGCCAGCCCATGGGCACGGCTTCGGCGAACAGCGGGTCCTCGTATTGTTGCACGAGGGCGAGCGCACCGGCCCCGTCGCCGGCTTGCAGGCACTCGATGAAACGCTGATCGATCTCGGGTTTCAAGCTGCCGATGCCAACGAGGTAGGAGCGCACGCCCCAGGGCCGGCACGCCATGAAGGTGCGCATGCCGCCGCCCGCGACGATGATGGCGAGCCTGTCGCGGAAGGCCTTGGCGATCTGGTAGCGGTGGCCCTCGGCGAGGCTTTCCTCTTTCAGGCCGATGAATTGCTCGATTTCGGCCAGTTGCCGGATGACGGCAATCGAGAATTGCACGGGATCGCTGGTGCCTGGAACACCGGCACGGAAGGCCATCTCATGGAGCAGCAGGCCCATCGGTGAGGCGGACGCGATGGCCTTGAAGTAGGCCACGATCTCGGCATCGCCATAGTAGCGCTCGGGATAGAAGACGATCAGCGCCTTGGCGCCGTCCTTGAAGCTGCGCTCGGCGAAGGCGATCGCATGCCGGGTCGAGCCGGTGATCGGGTTCGCGGCCATCACGGTTGCACCCTTGCCGCCGTCAATGACTGCTTTGTTGAGGGCGTGCACCTCGTCCGTCGTCATCAGGTTGAGGCGGCTCGTGCCCGCCGTTACCATCAGGGCACGCGCGCCTTGCTTCACCAGGGCCACTGCATAGGCCGAGGTGCCATCGAGATCGAGATCGCCGTTCTGCTCGAACGAGGGGCAGATCGGATAGACCGGTCCCGACAGGCTCTCACGCAGTGCTCGATAGTCGATGCTCACGTTGCCTTGTCCGCCTTTGCAGCCCGTCGCGCCCAGACCCAGCGCGCATAGTCGAGGTCTTCGGGTGTATCGATATCGATCGAGCTTTCGCGGTCCACGGGATGCCCAATCACGCGGCCTCGAAAGAAGCTGCCAAGGGCGAGGAAGCGATCGATCCAGGCAAGGTAAAGTCCGCCATTGGGATGATAGACAGGCTTCTGATCCTGCGTCCGCGTATTGCCGGTGATCAGCGGGCTCGGCTCGACGAACGGTGTCAAAACGCCGGACTCGGCGTCGAGCGTCACGCCCATAGCCGGAGGGAATTCATAGCCCGTCATCATCACGACCGCATCCGCCTCGCGCGTCAGGCGTCGCGCCGCCGCAGCAACATCCTCCGCCCGACGGAAAGGGCAGGTCGGCAGCATCAACGCGATGGCATCGAACTGATCAGCAACTTCGGGCTCGGCGACAATCGCCTTGATCAGATCCCAGACCTTGACCTGATCGCCAGCGAGCGCGATCGGGCGGTCATGCTTGCCGATGCCGGGCACGAGGTCGGCGACCCGCAGGATTTCCGGGTCGTCGGAGGAGAGCCAGATCTCAGTGAAGACACCGGCGGCGCGGGCGGTATCAAGCGTATGGGCAACCAGCGGTTTACCGCCGAGATCGGCGAGGTTCTTGCGCGGGATTCGCTTCGAGCCGCCGCGCGCGGGAACGATGCAGAGCGTTCGCGGGCTCGTCATGCCGACACGGTTGCACGGCATTGAAGGAGCGCTTCGCGCAGAATCCTGGCCACGCGCAATACGTCCTCCTCACTGGTCGTATTGCCGGTCGGCAGACTGAGGCCTCGCTCGAAGAGGTCCTGCGATACCGCCATCCCGCCCTCGATCCGTGCCCCTTCGAACGCCGGCTGATCGTGCAGCGGTGTGAAGGTCCGTCTGGTCTCGATGCCATCTGCAAGCAGGTAGTCGGCAATGGCTTGCCGCAAGCTCGCGTCAGGCAGCAACACCGTGTAGAGCCAGTTGACAGGCTCGGCCCAGCTCGCCCGCGGCATCAGCGTGATGCCGGGTACGCCTCCTAGCTGCGCCTCGTAGCACTCCCGCAGGCGCTCCCGATGGGCACGGAACTGGTCGAGGCGCTCCACCTGGGCCAGCCCGATCGCCGCCTGCAGATTGGTCATGCGGTAGTTGAGACCAGAGACCTCGTGATAGTAGCGGCGGCTCTTCCTCATGCCGTGATCACGAAAGAGTGCGACACGGTCCAGCAAGCGCTCGTCCTTCGCGATCAGCGCCCCGCCCTCGCCAGTGGTCATGATTTTGTTGGAGAAGAACGAAAAGCAACTCAAATCGCCGAAGGTACCGACAAGGCGACCAGCTATGCGTGCAGTCATCGCCTCTGCGCAGTCCTCGATGACGAGTAAGTCACGTTCGGACGCAACCTTCATGATTCCTGGCATGTCTGCCGGATGACCGTAGATGTGTACGGGGATCACCGCTTTGGTCTTGGGAGTCGAGGCCGCGGCAAGTGCTTCCGGCGTCATGGTCCAAGTGCCTGGATCGACATCGACGAAGACTGGCGTCGCCCCAACCTGCACAACGGCATTGGCCGTTGCTCCGAACGTGAAGCTCGGGACGACAACCTCGTCTCCGGCACCAATGCCACCAGCCAGCAATGCGAGGTGCAGCGCAGCCGTGCCACTCGAGCAGGCTATCGCGCCCTTGACGCCATGCAACTCCGCCAACGCCGTCTCGAAGCGCCCGACATAGGCGCCAGCACTCGAGATCCAACCCGACGTCATGCAGTCGAGTACGTATTTGATCTCGTTGCCGGACAAGCTTGGATTGGCGAGAGCAGTCTGCCAGAGCTGGGTCCAGGAGAGCATCTCCAACGGTCGCCCCTCGCCGTCGAGAATTGGCACCTGCCGGCACCGCTCCGACAGCAACGTCAGATTCTCCTCTCGACTGAGACTGGCTCGGCCAGAAACAAAATCCCGCTTCATATGTTTCATAGCCGGATCGGTAAGCGTGGCGCCATTCAGGATCGCGCGCCGCACATCGCCATCGGTCATCACGCCGGTCAATCGGCCATCGAGATCGATGAGCAGGACGATTCCCTGAATACCTGCATTCAGCCGCTCCATTGCGGCATGCAGGTCCGCTGTTTCGGCAAGCAGATTGCGCACGATGCTCGAAGAAGCTGAATTCACGCGAGTTCCCGTACGGTGCAGGTCGTCTTCGCGCGAGTCGCCTCGACGATGCCGACCTGATCGCGCCATAGCCTGGGCTCGAGGCCATAGGCTTCGATGACTGTCGCAACATCGCTAGCCACCCCGAGCATGTCAAGGCCAGGAGTATCCGATCTGAGCGGCAGATTCCGGTCGTCAATACCGTCGGTATGACTCACATGGAGGGCGCCGACCCGGTGCGAAACCGCCCGCAGCATGCCCTCCAAGCTCGAGCCAAGCGACCGACAGCTGACCGAAGCGTGCGCAGTGTCGAGCAACAGACCTAGCTGGCTTGCTGGATAGGGTTCGAGAAACTCGACAATCTCGTCGGCATCAGCGAGCAGTAGTCCGTGCCAACCGCCTCTTTCCAGAATCCGGGCATGCACCACATTGTTTTCAAGGAGCAACACCAGCCCCAAGCTCTCTGCCTTGACCAGCAAACGTCGGACGCTTCCATGCATGGCAGCCAACGCGGCCAGCCGATCCGCGTTGTCGAGGCAGCCCAGCTCGCGATAGCGATCGGGAGCACCGAGATGCTCAGGGAGCAGCCGACTGCCAAACCCTGCATGGACAGAGTAGAGCGGAGCGCCGAACCGAGCCGACAACTCCATGGCACGTTCCGCGAACAAGATCGAGCGCTCGCGTGCCTCCGAGTTCGGGTCGGCGATGTTCAGAACAAATCCATTGGATGCAGGTGCTGGAAAATAATTGTGCAGAAGCACGCTGAGCCCATTTTCGACTGCATCCTCGATCGCGTCCAAGTCTTGAGGCGACGCCTTCAATCCCGACGAAAACTCGATCGCGTCAATGCCATGCTCTCGCGCGCGATCAAGAATAGCACCGGTGGACATACCGCGAAACGCACCGCTCGATAGATATGTGCGCGGCGGCTTCAAATGTCGTCCCACGTGAGTGGGGCGCGAGCGACCATCGCACGTGTCAGCGGCCGACCCACCACGCGATCGAGATCCGCCACCGGCACTCCGGCCGCCAGCGGACGCATGAAAGTGACATCGTCCACGCTAAGCTTGTGTCCTGCTGGCCGGTCGACGCGCATGACCAGGCAGCGACGCATGACGGCAGCATTCTCGCCCTCGCGCGCGGTCGGACCCTTTGCAGGAGATCCCAGCGCAGCTTCCACCGACCTGAGTGAGGCGACATAGGCCGCGAACCCGGACGGGTCGAGAGATGAGGAGTGATCCGGGCCCGGCATTCCTCGATCGAGCGTCAGATGCTTCTCGATCACCTTTGCTCCCAATGCAACAGCCGCAGCTGCGACCTCTGGGTGCTCGGTGTGGTCGGAATAGCCGACAATCACATCGAGAGCGCGGCCCATGGCAACCATCGCATTGAGATTTGCGTCTTCCGGCACCGACGGGTAGTCGGTCGTGCATTGCAACACGGCGAACGACCGATTGCCGGTCTGGCGCGCCGCGGTGACGGCACGATCGACTTCCGCGAGCGTGCAGAGTCCGCTCGACAGGATGAAAGGCTTGCCGCGCCCGGCGACGAAGCGCACGAACGCCGGCTCGGCGGCATGGATCGAGGCGAGCTTGAACCCGGCCACGCCCAGCTCGTTCAGCAATTCGACGTCGGCGTACGAGTAGGGTGTCGATAGGAACAGGATCTTCCGTCGTTCGCATTCGACCATCAGGTGCTCGATCGAGCGGCGCGGCAGCTCGAGCGCGCGCAACATGTCGAGCTGGGATTGCATGTTGCCGGTATTCGTCAGCTGGTAGCGCGCCTTGGGGGCGTCGCTCAGAACCAGGTCGTCGGCCGAGAAGGTCTGGAACTTGACGCAGTCGGCGCCTGCATCCGCTGCGGCCGCGACCAGATCGCGTGCGAGTTTCTCGTCGCCATTGTGATTGACGCCCGCTTCAGCGATCACGAAGCAGCGCCCGTCGCCCCCGATCTTTCGCCCCGCGATCTCGAAGCCGGAAGGCGCATTGAGGGTTGCGCTCACCCCGCCCCCCGATCCATCCGCTTCGCCTCTTCCGCGACCGCGATCAGATCGGCCGCGACCATTTCTTTCACCAGCGCTGCGAAGCCGACCTTCGCATTCCAGCCGAGCACACGCCTCGCCTTCGATGCGTCCCCCAGGAGCAGATCGACCTCGGTCGGACGGAAATAGCGGGGATCGACGGCGACGAGGACCTTGCCGGTCCGGCTGTCGATGCCTTCCTCCGCGACGCCCTTGCCGCGCCAGCGGATCGCGCGCCCCACCTCGGCGAAAGCCGCCGTTACGAACTCCCGCACGCTGTGGGTTTCCCCGGTCGCCAACACGTAGTCGTCGGGCTTCCCCTGTTGCAGCATCAGCCACATGCCTTCGACGAAATCCCGCGCGTGGCCCCAGTCGCGCTTGGCGTCGAGATTGCCGAGGAAGAGCTTCTGCTGCAGCCCGAGCTCGATCGCGGCGACGGCGCGGGTGATCTTACGGGTCACGAAGGTCTCGCCACGCAACGGACTTTCGTGATTGAACAGGATGCCGTTCGAGGCATGCATGCCATAGGCTTCTCGGTAGTTGACCGTGATCCAGTAGGCATAGAGCTTGGCGGCGGCGTAGGGCGAGCGCGGGTAGAACGGCGTCGTCTCGCTCTGGGGCGTCTCCCGCACCTTGCCATAGAGCTCGGAGGTGGAAGCCTGATAGAAGCGGACGGTCTGCTCGAGCTTCAGGATGCGGATGGCTTCGAGCAGGCGCAGCGTGCCGAGCCCGTCGGCATTGGCGGTATATTCCGGCGTCTCGAAGCTGACGGCGACATGGCTTTGCGCCGCCAGATTGTAGATCTCGCTCGGCTGGATCTCCTGGACGAGGCGAATGAGGTTGGTTGCATCCGTCAGGTCGCCATAGGCCATGCGGAACGGGGGATCGCCGTCGTGGGGATCGCGATAGAGATGATCGACGCGGGCCGTGTTGAAGGATGAGGAGCGCCGCTTGATGCCCCAGACCGTGTAGCCCTTGGCGAGCAGCAGCTCGGCCAGATAGGCGCCGTCCTGGCCGGTGATGCCGGTGATCAGCGCGCGCTTCTCCTGCGCTCCGATCGACTTGGCTTGCAGGCGCGAGGCCACGTGGCCAGGATTCCTTTCGTCCAGATGAGATCGAACCACAGGTGCTGGAATGGCTACCGCACTTCGGGTGAAACGATCACCCGAGACACGAAATCAACGCCACCTCAACGCCCCCTCAACCGGCGAGCGTCAGGTCCTTCAGCTGCGCCGTCTTCACGACGTCGCGGCCCATCAGGCTGATCAGAACTGTGACACGCTCGTTGTCGTTCAATTGCAGCAACTTTGCGACGACATCGACAAAAGGTCCCGACACGAACCGTACCTCGGCGCCCGGCCGCAGGCGCGGATCGATGAAGATCTGGTCGGTGTCGCAGCTGGCGATGAGCGAGGCCATGAAGGCGTCGGGCACGATCGCTGGCTCGTCGCCCTGCGTCACCAGCCGGCGCACGCCGAACGTGCTGTTGATCGGCCGCCAAGGGGCTTGGGTGCGACCGGCTTGGCCGGAATCGAAGGCGACGAACAGATAGCCCGGAAACAGCGGCGCCCGAATGGTATCGACCCGGCGCGCGTGACGCCGCGTCTTCCAGTAGCCAGGCAGCACGACGCGAAAGCCCTGCTGCTGCAGGTTGCGCTCGGCGCGCGTCTCCTGGTGCGGCTGGGTGTTGACGGCGTACCACTTGGCCGAAATGCTCATGGTGTGCCCCCCGCCGCACTCATCGTCTCCAAGCGCGTGATGCGGAGCAATTCGGGCGCGAGCATGGTGGCGGGCGCAAGGCCAGGCGCCAACCGCTCGAAGGTCGCCTGGGGCGAGCTCGCGTCCGTCAGCACGGCCAGATCGAAGGTCGCGCGATCCGGCAGCTCGCGCAGCACGCGGACGCCGCCGACGCGGTCCCGGTTCGTCCGCGGATCGAGGATGCCGATGATCTCGACATCGGTCTCGCTCGCGGCCAGCATAGCGATCTCGGCGAGCTCACCCGCCCCGATCAGCAGCACGCGCCGGCAGCGGCGGGCCTCGGCCTGGAGAAAGAGGTCGCGGTACTGGTCGCGGGCATCGCGGAAAAAGTCGAGCGAATGGTCGAGATAGGCGACGACCAGCTGGCTCTTCTCGGTAAAGCCCTTGGGCGTCAGGTAGTAGGCGAAGCGCTTGTAGGGCGCGGCCTTGACCTTCACATAGCCCTTGTGGACGGCGCGCTTCAGCAGCGCGTTCACCAGCCCGACCGACGCGCCGACCCGCTGCGACAGCGTCAGCTGCGACACGACCTCGCCACGCTCCAGCGACTGGAGGAAATCGAGACGGGTCTTGAGCTCGGCTCGGGTGGGCATCTACGCGCTCCATACAACGGGAGCGACTCGTATGGACTCATGGCGTGAGCGTCAAGCCGTGATGTTCACGATGTGAATGAGCGGGAGATTCTGTCGCAGGCCATCGATCGCGGAGCGTTGGCCGCCGCTATTTTCTCATCCCCGCGCCATTGCCGAGAAACCACTCATAGGTCCCTGCCAACCCGTCCTCGAGCCCGATCCGCGCGTGCCAGCCCAGCGCCGCAAGCCGCGAGCAGTCGAGGCCTTTTCGCGGCATGCCGTCGGCGCGGGAGCGGTCGAAGTCGATCGCGCCGGGGTAGCCGACAACGCGGGCGATGGTTGCGGCGAACTCGGCGATGCTGATCTCGCGGCCGGTGCCCGCGTTCAGGTGCTCTGCGCCGCTATAGCTCTTCAGCACGAACACGGCGGCGCCGGCCAGATCGTCGACGTGCAGGAAGTCGCGCAAGGGCGTGCCGCTGCCCCAGACAGCGACCGACTTGCGCCCCTCGACCTTGGCCGCGTGGAACCGCCGGATCAGGGCGGCGGGGACGTGGCTATGCTCGGGATGAAAATTGTCGCCGGGGCCGTAGAGATTGGTCGGCATGATCGAGATGAAGTCGCAGCCGTATTGCCGCCGGTAGGCCTCGCACAGCTTGATGCCGGCGATCTTGGCGAGCGCATACCACTCGTTGGTCGGCTCCAGCGGACCGGTCAGCAGCGCTTCCTCCCGCATGGGCTGAGGGGCGTTGCGCGGATAGATGCACGACGAGCCCAGGAAGAGGAGCTTCTGCACGCCAGCCTGACGCGCCGCCTCGATCACATTGGTCTCGATGACGAGGTTCTCATAGAGGAACTGGGCGGGCAGGTCCTGGTTGGCCTGGATGCCACCGACCCGAGCAGCCGCCAGCACGACCACGTCGGGCCGCTTGTCGGCGAGGTAGGCTTCGACCCCGGCTTGGCGCAGCAGGTCGAGATCGCCGCGTTCGGTCGTGAGCACGCGGCAATTCTCAGTTGCCAGTCGCCGCACGATCGCCCCGCCGACCATGCCGCGATGACCCGCAACCCAGACCGTGCGGCCGGCCAAATCGAAGGGAAGGGCTTGGGGCATCGGGTGATCGGTGTTGCGCTGGTGTTGGCTCGTCCGCAGATGCGGCAAAGTGGGCTTCAGCTAGGGTCGCCACGCGCCTCCCGTCAAGGTCCCCGCCCCTACCGCATCAGCTCCTTCATCGCCTCATCGAGGCTTTCGAGGGCATGCTGTCTCCACAGCCATCCGTCTTTCAGGTTTGATGCTGCTACCTGAATCTCGTAGATGATGCGCATGGGGCTATTCAATCCACGCATTTTGGGACGGGCGCTACAGAGCCAGGGAGAGATCCCCGAGGAGCACCGCACGATCGTGAGCAACTGGGCTGAGAGCGTGCGCGACGGCACGATTCGCCAGCGCAATGAGGTTCAGCTCGAGGCCGACTTCAAGGGCCGCATCATGGAGGCCGTCCTCGGCTATACGCCATTTGGCGTGGGCGGTGTCCAGACGATCCAGGCCAAACAGCAGATGGGGGCGGGCCCCGTCGATCTCGCTCTCGGCCGTTTCGGCGGCGACGCGCCCGAGATCATCGCCCCCTTCGAGCTGAAGGGGGCCGACACGCGCGACCTCGACGCGCCCATGCCCGGCCGCAAGATCACGCCCGTGCAACAAGCCTGGAACTACGCCAACGCGGTGAAGGGCGTGCGCTGGGTGCTCGTCACCAACTTCATCGAAATTCGCCTCTATTCCTACGCAGAGGGAAATCAGGCCTTCGAGCGGTTCGAGCTCGGAAAGCTCGACGAGCCCGTCGAGTATGCAAAGCTCAGGCTTCTGCTGTCTGCGCCGAGCCTCCTCGACGGTCCGACACTGGAGCTGCTTGCGGAAAGCCGGCAGGCGAACCAGGAGGTATCCGAAAATCTCTACACCGACTACAAGGATTTGCGGCAGCAGCTCATCGACGCCGTCAACACCGCGACCGACAACAAGGCGCCGCTGGAAGCAATCGCGACCGCTCAGAAGATCATCGACCGTGTGCTCTTCATTGCGTTCGCCGAGGATAGCCTGCTCCTACCCAAACAATCGATTGCGAAGGCTCACAAGCACCGCGACCCCTACTACCCCAAGCCGATCTGGCACAATTTCAAGGCCCTGTTTCGCGCGATCGACGAAGGCAGCTCGCATCTCGATATCAACAGCTACAATGGTGGCTTGTTCCGAGCTGATGAAGGCATCGACGCACTCGAGCTGCCGGACGCGATTTGCGAGGGATTTCGCAAGCTCTCGGAGTACGACTTCGAAAGCGAGGTCGGCGTCACGATCCTCGGCCACATCTTCGAGCAGTCGGTCTCCGACATCGAGCGGCTGCAGGCGCTCGCGCGCGGCGAGCAGCCGAGGCCCGAGACGAAGAACGGCTCCCGCGGCCGGCGCAAGCGCGACGGGATCGTCTACACACCCGACTACATCGCCCGCTTCATCGTGGCGCGAACGCTCGGCACGCATGTGGACGATCTCTTCTGGTCGATCATGACGAGGCATGCGAGCGGCGCGGAGAGCCGCGACTATGAAGCGCTCAGGTTCGGCAAGCACCGCGGCAAGGGCGAGGCGCTGAGGAACGAGCTGCAAGCCTGGTACGACTTCCGCTACGAGCTGAAGCTGATGCGGGTCGTCGATCCCGCGTGCGGATCGGGTGCCTTCCTCGTCATGGCGTTCGACTACCTCCGGTCGGAGTACGACCGGGTCAACAAGAAAATTCGCGAGCTGCGGGGCGAAGCGGACGTGCTCGGCGACATCGAGGACGTGGACCGCGAAATCCTCTCGCAGAACCTCTATGGCGTCGACGTGAACGAGGAGAGCGTCGAGATCACCAAGCTCTCGCTGTGGCTGAAGACCGCGCGCAAGGGCAAGAAGCTCGATAGCCTCGACCACACCATTCGCGTCGGTGACAGCCTGATCGAGGACAGTAACTACGCCTATCTGAAGCATGGCTTCGAGTGGCGCAAGGCCTTCCCGGAGGTGTTCGCGGCCGGCGGATTCGATGTGGTGCTCGGCAATCCGCCCTATGTGCGCATGGAGCTGATCAAGGCGATGAAGCCTTGGCTCGAGCAGAAGTTCGAGGTCGTCTCCGACCGTGCCGATCTCTACTGCTACTTCTACGAGCGTGGCCTGCGGCTGCTGAAGCCGGACGGTCGGCTCGGGTTCATCTCCTCATCCACGTTCTTCAAGACAGGCTCGGGCGCGCCATTGCGGCGCTATCTGTTGAAGACCGCGACGATCGAGACCGTGACCGACTTCGGCGACCTGCAGGTGTTCGGGGGCGTGACGACCTATCCCGCGATTTTGACGATGCGCCGTGCGGCGGCGCCGCCTGAGCATGCGCTGCAATTCGCGAAGCTCGACGCGCTGCCCGACGGCGATCTCGAAGAGATGTTTGCCGCGCAGGCGCAGCCGTTCCCGCAGGGCAAGCTGGGCGTAGGGAGCTGGGAGCTGGAAAACCCGCGCTTGAGGGCGCTGCGCGAGAAGATCGTCGCTGGCAAGAGGACACTGAAGGAAGTGTACGGCTCGCCGCTCTATGGCATCAAGACCGGCCTAAACGAGGCGTTCGTGGTCGATCGCGCCACCCGTGAACGGCTGGTCCGCGACGATCCGAAGTCGGCGGAGCTGTTGAGACCCTTCCTCGAAGGCAAGGACCTGAAGCGCTGGCGCGCCGAGCCGCGCGACCTGTCGATCATCTACATCCCGAAGAACACCTTCGACATCGAGCGCTATCCGGCGATCAAGGCGCACCTGCTGCCTTTCAAGGCTCAGCTCGAAGCGCGAGCGACGCAGCAGGAGTGGTTCGAGCTGCAGCAGGCGCAACAAGCCTATACGCCGGCGCTCGCGGCACGAAAGATTTCCTATCCGCATTTTTCTGTAGAATCATTGTTTCATCTTGAAGCCTCAGGGTATTTTTCGAACGACAAGACTTATTTCATTCCAGAAAGAGCTGAATATCTAGTGGCATTTCTGAATTCGAAGATCGCTTGGTACTGGATAACTGGGTTATCTCCTGCAGTAAGGGGCGGCTTCCATGAGATGCGCGTTCAGTATGTAGAGACACTTCCCCTGCCGGCATGCGGCAAGACGGGAATCAAAGAGATGTCGAAGCTCGCAGCCACCTGCAGAAAATGCAGTGCTTCACATCTTGATCGTTGCAAAGCCTTCCGCCGCCGCATCCCCGATCTGTGCCCGCGCGATCGCGACTCCAAGCTCAACACCAAGCTCATCGACTGGTGGACGCTCGACAGCTTCACGGCTTTCCGCGACGAGGTGAAGAAGCACTACAAGGCCGACATCCCGCTTTCCGAGCGCTCGGATTGGGAGGAGCTTTTCGGCCGCGAGAAGGCCGAGATCGAGCGGCTGTCGGCCGAGATCACCCGGGCCGAGGCCGAGATCGACGCCATCGTCTACCGCCTGTTCGAGCTGACGCCCGAGGAGATCGATCTCCTGGAAGCGGCGGTCGCATAGCCCGAAAATTCAGCGCATCAGCTCCTTCATCGCCTCATCGAGCCCCCGCAGCGTCAGCGGGTACATCCGCCCTCCCAGCAATTGCCGGATCATGCCGATCGAGTGGGTCCAGTCCCAGTGCTCGCGCGGCACCGGGTTCAGCCAGACGCAGTGCTCGTAGGTGTCGGCGACGCGCTGCAGCCAGAGCGCGCCCGGCTCGGGGTTCATGTGCTCGACCGCGCCGCCCGCCTGCGTCACCTCGTAGGGGCTCATGCTGGCGTCGCCGACGAAAATCACTTTCGTATCGGCGGGAAAGGTGTGCAGCAGGTCCGAGGTCTTCGTCCGCTCGGTCCAGCGCCGCGCGTTGTCCTTCCAGACGAGCTCGTAGAGACAGTTGTGGAAATAGTAGTGGTCGAGCCGCTTGAACTCGCTTCGCGCCGCCGAGAACAGCTCCTCCGCCCCCTTCACGTGCCAGTCCATCGAGCCGCCGACGTCGAGGAGCATGAGCGCCTTGACGGCGTTTTTCCGCTCGGGCCGCATCTGGATGTCGAGATAGCCCCGGTGCGCGGTGCCCTTGATGGTGCCGTCGAGGTCGAGCTCTTCCGCCGCGCCCTCGCGGGCAAAGCGCCGGAGCCGGCGCAGTGCGATCTTGATGTTGCGCACGCCCAGCTCGACGTCGTCGGCCAAGTCGCGGTACTCGCGCTTGTCCCAGACTTTCACCGCGCGAAAATTGCGATTCTCCTTCTGCCCGATCCTGACGCCGGCGGGGTTGTAGCCATAGGCGCCATAGGGCGAGGTGCCGCCGGTGCCGATCCATTTGGAGCCGCCCTGATGGCGGCCTTGCTGCTCGGCGAGGCGCTTTTGCAGCTCCTCCATGATTTTCTCCCAGCCACCGAGTGCCTCGATCTTCTGCTTGTCCGCGTCGGACAAATAGAGCTGCGAGACGAGCCGCAGCCATTCCTCGGGGATCGCGACTTCGGCGGCGGCCGCCTCGCTCATCAGGTCGAGGCCCTTGAAGACGTGGCCAAAGACCTGGTCGAAGCGGTCGAGATGGCGCTCGTCCTTGACGAGGGCCGTGCGGGCGAGGTGGTAGAACAGCTCGACGCGCCCTTGCGCGAGCCCGGCTTCCAACGCGCGCATCAGCGTCAGATACTCGGTCAGCGAGACCGGTATCTTGGCGGATTTCAGCTCATGGAAGAAGGTGATGAACATCGGGGAGGTGTGGGGCTGGGGCGGGAACAGGTCAAGGGGGAGCGGTGCGAGCGGGCGCGGCCGCACGCCGCCGAGCGCGCCGCGCTCGTCTGCTTCAGCTTGGCGGGGATGTTTGCGGCGAGGCGCGATTTGCGACGCGACGGGCTAAAGGGAGCCTTTGCACTTCCCGTAGGTTGGGTCGAGACCGGATGTCATCCGGGCGAGACCCAACAGAAAGTAGCGCGAAGCTCAATGATCTCTTTCGCGCAATCATGCACTCGGAAAAGCATACCGAGCGCTTCGCGCGCTCTTTTATCGTTGGGTTTCGCCGCGCCTGCGACGCTTGCTCAACCCAACCTACAGAAATGTTTTCTTCAAAACTTATCCCCGTCCGCCAAACCTCCCTTACACTTCCCCCATCGTCAGCTCTGAAGCTGGACGCGAGCCGGAAGCGACGCGGCATGCGCCATCACGGCTTCTTTGGCAGCTCATACTCGGGATTGAGCTGGAAGCCCGGTCCCAGCACCGGCGGCACGTCGGGGAGGTCGGACTGGTCGAGGTCGGACTTGAACGCGTGCTGGTAGCTCGCGAGCCGTTTGCCGCCGATGGCCGCGAGCACATGCACGTTGACGCGGTAGGGCTTGCCTGCCTCGATGCCCTGGAGGCCGCGGGTGCGGAACGAGTAGCGAAGTCGCTCGCCCTGCACGGTCTGGCGCTCGACGATCGGCGGGCCGCCGGCCGGGTCCTCGAACTCGGCTTCGATCAC